>JAYREU010000033.1:0-30984 GCA_041908765.1 Candidatus Absconditabacterales bacterium | reverse complement strand
CGTCTGATTTTCGCAGACACAAACATAAAAAAATTATTCATAAAAATTGTTTTAATGATCACTAATTCTTTCTTATACACATTTTATAAAATAAGTCAATAGTAGCTACACCCCCACTCTATAATAAATTTCTTTATCAACCAACTCTTTCTTTCTGCCATATTTGAGTGCAGAGATCTGTTTGATGATGGCGACTTTCTCTTCGTTGTTGATCTTGGGGTCTTCCCAAGGGAGTTTGAGAGTCATACTGAATGCCGGTGTCGGTTGCATATCGACAGAAAGTTTCACGACCGCTTTGAACTTATCGAGATTCATCAAGTCTGTCGCAGAGAAATTGGGAGCGAATTGTCTCTCGAGGATTTCTGTATCATCGACACCAATTCTATAACTCATCATATTACCGACGTTACCCAAGACAGGATCTTTGAGGTTGACTGCTCCTTTGGAAGAAGTTCACTCTCTGGTGAGCTGGCCCATATACTGATGCGCTATGACAAGACCTAGTCTATATTTTCTTGCCTCTGACAAAATACTCTCGATCGCAGGCGTCACGAAATTTTGAAACTCATCGATATACAAGAAGTGTGGTACTCTCTGTTTCTCAGGAATGTCTGCTCTACGGAACGCAGCGAGTCTCACCTGTGAGACGATCATCATACCGAGCAAATCAGCATTCACATCTCCCATTTTACCCTTGGAGAGATTCATGATAAGTATTTTCCCACTATCCATGGCTTCGCTGATATCAAATGAGGATTTTGTCTGACCGATAATATTTCTGAGGATTGGCGTCGTGGTAAACGGTCCAAACTTCGCTTGGAAATATGGAATCATCTCTGCCTTTTCTCTATCCCCCATCGAGTTGTACGTTTTCTCTCGCCATGCACGAACGACAGGATTGGTGACGTTCTTGAGTTTCACTTTTTGATATGCTTGATCCGTAAATAATCTCACGATCTCGATCAATGAGCCACCATCAGGCTGCTCCATCAATGCCAAGACACCATTTCTGAAATAGTCCTGAATACGCGGACCAAAAATTTCTGAACCAAATAATTTGACGAACATATCGACCGCATCGTTGGTCACGAGATCCATTTCTCTTTCGTTTTTTGCTTCCAAAAAATTGAAGCCAAAGGGGAGTTCCATATTGGCTGCATCTCGGTAGATGAGGTCGTTGATTCTTTCTTTGGGGAAGTATTCGAGTGCGCCTTCTGCTAAGTCGCCATGTGGGTCAATCAAGGTGAACCCATAGCCCGCAGGCATATCTTGATTGATCATCGTACGCAAAGCTGTAGATTTACCCGTACCTGTTTGTCCTATAATATAGACATGTCTAAATCTATCATCAAATCCTAGTCTCACTTCTTTTTTGACACCTGCATAGAGATTGGTACCCAGGAGAATCCCCTCTTTGGACAAGTTATCAGGCGCTGGCACTATCTTGAATTTTTGTCGTCTTATACGTGGATTTTTATTGTATCTATTGTGCGGAAAATGAAACAGCGAAGCAAGCTCCTTGATATTGAGTATCTGCGAACGCGCACGGGTGAGTCCCTCTCTTCGCTTGAAAATGGGTTTGGTGAATGCTCTTAGCAAAAATGTTTGTAAAAAATGTTCACCTGATTCTGGTCTAAAATCAATTGCATTGAGCCCTGTGTAGTTGTATTGGTCCAGCGATCTCTCGAGATCTTTCATCATCTTCTCAGGTCTATCTGGCAAGGGTGAGATAGCAATACCTCTCATGATGGTACTAAATCATTCGTCAATCGCCTTCTTTTCAATATCTCACAACTGTGAACTAGAATATTCTGACTGTTTATCTGGTCATTTAGCATCATCTTTTTTGGGATCACGAAACACGTCTTTCAAAAAACTAAAGAGTCCATCTTGCTTGCCTGATTTGATCTGCTCTACTCTTTTGCGAATAGAGTGCTGTCGTGAATCTGAAAGTGGCGCTATCAATATCTGAAAACATAGTTTCTCCTCAATACCCACTCTCGCAAAGCTCGCCATAGTACTATCCATGGGATCTGCTTCAAAATTTTCATATGTCTTGATCGGGAGGGCGTTGTCTTTACTCAATACAAAGTGACCTCACGCTACGAACTTCCCGGCATCCAAAAGTTTGGGATACGGAATAGGATCTATCACCGCACCAGGGAAAAACGACGAAATACCCTTTTCAAAAGTTTCCACAAAATCCTGAGGAAACGCCATATTGAACTTGATTATTTCTTTCTCGACGAGCATCTCACATACAATATACGGTTGCCCAAAATGACGATCCATAAATGATTTACTATAGAGTGCGGTACAGTTTTTGAAAATCTGACTCATGACCTCGATATTCTGCTTCATCGATTGGATAGAATCATTTGCTTTGTCGTGATCCCCATCGGTGCGTGGCATTTTGACGGTTATATATCTGAGACTCTCTGCATGCTTGGCATGATATCGTGCTCTGAGCATACCAAAAACGAGCATAGCTCATAGCCATATTGCTCCTACGAAAATCGCCAACACAATAAATCAACCTAGTCACATATAATCCACTACACAGAACAAAAAAAGAGCTACAAATAAGTATAGGCAACTGCTTGAAATAATCAAGTTTGCTCAAGAAATTACCGTGTGAGCTACTGACAAAAAAGAGAAATATGCGCTCGTCATTCTGAGGACCGGAGGGAGTTGAATATACTACCGTCATCCTGAGCGTAGCGAAGGATCCAGGAGAACGTATTATTTATGATCACGTTTCCTGGATTTGCTATCCCTTTAGGGACTTCACCTTCGCTTCGCTACCCCCCCTCACTTCATTCGGGGACCATGGGTTCAGAATGACGAGTCACTCTCTCTCACCCATTTTGATAACCATTAGGTAGCAATTTCCACCTATCCACACTTCCAGAAATTTTATGTCAAGCAACGCCACATACTAAAACACAAATGCAATGGGTAACTGTTGCGCAAAACACCTTTTATCCGTAGACTGGTACTATCTTCGAAGACTTGAAGGGCAGGTCAACTCCCACCACCTGAGGGTGAATCGAAGATAAGGTATTTCCTTGTTGAGTCGGCTTATCCTAGACGACCAACACCAGTAAAACCTGAGTGGTAATAGTAAGTCGGGTTACGATAAAACCTAACCTATTACCCTGAGAGATGGGCTTGGTATCCAAACCCATCTTTTTTTTTATACTGAAAACTTTCGTCATTCTTATTTCTTTCCTCCCCCTGACAAGGGCATTGTGCCAGAATGGGTAAAACGTATTATAAACCCCCCGACTCACTGCGTGAGTCTACCCCCCTTCGAAAGGGGGGAGTATCCGAGGAGATCCCTTCTGGAGTCCGGAGTCTAGATTCTAAAGTCTTAAATCTTAACTCTTAATTCTACTTCAACCCTCTATTCAACTCCCGCATCGCGATAGCTGATGCTTGTCCTACATTGAGTGATTCTTTGATACCGAGCATAGGGATATGCACATGATAGCTACAGCGCAATAAGGTCTCTGGCAAAACACCCGTATTTTCATTACCACACACCAAGGCAATCCCTTGTTGTCATGCACTATTGTAGACAGCGGTGAACATATTGAGCGGGACACTCTCTTCGGTAATTTCCAAAGCTACCAGAGAAAAATGCTCCTGTTCTGCACTCGCTAGAGCTTCTTGTGTAGACCAAAACGTACGTAATCATACGTTCTTCTCTGCACCCAAAGAAGTTTTCGTCACTGCAGGATCCTTGGCAGGATAGGGGGTGAATCCACTACACCATACCTGCCATCCAAGTGCATCTGCCGTACGAATCATATTTCATACATTGTAACTACTACGAATATTTTCTAGGATCAAAATATATCACATGTGAACAAAAAAAGAATAAATGTGGTGTCATTCTGACCTTGAGTGAAACGAAAGGGAAGAATCTCCTATTCCTGGAGATGCAGTTACTTCAGGAGATCCTTCGCTACACTCAGGATGACGATAGTTTATTTACTTTCTCGCTCGGCGAGTATACTTCACAGCAAATACAACGATCCATACACGACCACCAACCCCCTCTTCACCGTGCGTAGATAGTTCACTACCGCCTCTATATCGGTGAACTCCTGCACTACAAAAGGGAAGCGCGTTGGCAGTTTTTTGTTGAACGTGGATGTACTCACGACAAAATTTTCATCTCCCTGGATGAGAAGATCCGTAAACTCCAAAAGGTTTTCAGTAGACTTCGTAGTTGCAAAAATAGTAACCAGGGGAGAATATTTTTTGCGAATAGAGGCCACATACTCACGTAATGCAAGAATACCTTCTGCATTATGGGCGCCATCTAGGAGAATGTGGGGAGTGAGAAATTGCAATCTCCCTGGGTGCACAACTTGTTGCAAGCCCTGAAGAATAGGTTTTTCAGGAAATCACTGCTCACGCAAAGCATGCAAGACTACTGCAGCATTTTTTTGTTGATGTACTCAGTGTAATGAAGTTGGGACACAATCATACACAATATGTAACTTTGCTTGTTTGATTTTTGCTCCCCAGTGCATGAGCGGATTGTCTATGGGGGTGTAGCAGGGCACTCATTTCTTCATAATCCCCATTTTATTTCGTTGAATCTGTGCAAGCGTAGGTCACAAGAGCTGTTTGTGATCCATATGTACAGACGTAATGAACGTAGCAAGAGGTTTCTCCCATATATTGGTGGTATCATGCGTACCTCAGACGCCTACTTCAAAAACAGCATACTCCACGTTTTGCTCGAGAAAATAGTGTACTGCCACCAAGGTAATGAGTTCAAAAAAAGTGAAGGGATCGTCTTGCGGTTGGTCACGAAGCACCATCTCAACTAAACGTGTTAGGTCACTATCTTCTATTTCGGTGTCGTTGATCTTGATCCTCTCATTGATACGGACCAAGTGCGGTGAGGTGAATAGGCCTACACGACGACCAAATGCTTTGTACAAGACTTGTGCCAACATATTGCAGACGCTGCCTTTGCCATTCGTACCCGTTACATGAAAAACACGTAACGCAAGGTGTGGATTGCCTTTTGCGCGTAAATAGACTTTGACTTTGGTAAGTGATCTTGTCGATCACAAGACAGGTGCACGAGAAAGTGTAGCGAGAAAGTCTAACATCGTTTCGTCATTTATCACACAAAATGGAGCCATACTCATGCATACTTTTGGACATCAGTGATCCACACGCGCTCTCCACTATCTAGTTCGAGATAGCCTTTGTCTCACGTCTGTCCTCCCCCTTGCGCATAAAAAGGAGTCTTGTCGAAAATAAGTATTCTTCTTTGGTTTCCTGCATCATCAGTCAATGTATGATCCGCTAGTGTATGTACACCGTCTGCTTCGAGTTGTGCATATCAAACAAATTCCGTAGGCGTCATACCTTCTACCAAGGAAGCGAGATCAAATTGTTTTGCAAACATCTGCTGAGATCCTTGGCGAGAAATATCTTTGGCATGTTCCATAGCGGTTTCAAATCATGGCATATCAACTTGGTATCCTGCGATGCCTGCAAACTCTTGGGTCAATTCAACGGGAAACCCATACGTATCATAAAGCTTGAATACCTCTGTACCAGGTAGTGATTTGGTAACACGATACTGCTCCATAATCTCATTGAGTACACGTTCTCCACCAATAATTGTCCCAGCGAATTGCTCCATCTCGCCAAGCAATAGCATACGTGTGCTTTTGCCAAAATCGGTCTGATACAATGCTTCGAATATCTTGATAAGTTTGGGAACTATTGTCTCTTGCATCATAGACAACGTCTCTCCTCTCCACGTCAAAAATGCTTGGAAAAATGCTCTTCTAATCAATCTTCTCAACACATACCCTCTGCCTTCATTGGAAGGAATTGCTCCCTGTGCTATCAGAAAAAGTGACGTTCTCAAATGGTCTGCAACCACTCTCTGTGCATGGTCTCAGTTGATACCACTGAGTACTTGCATGGCTTGAGTAAACAAATCTGTATCATAAATAGTGGCTTCTCTAATAGGTTTTTGGATACTACCTGACAGACATTGCATTACGAGACACAAACGCTCAAACCCCATACCCGTGTCTACATTTTTGTTTTGGAGTTCTACAAAATTCCCTTGGTCGTCTTTGTAGTAGGCCATGAAAACATTGTTCCAAATCTCCAACCAATAGGCGTCATCCTTGTCTGGATCAAATACTGCCGGTGGTTCACCAGGTCAGATCCAAAAGAAAATTTCTGTGTCAGGCCCACAAGGTCCCGTAGCTCCTGCAGGTCATCGTCGGTTATTTTTTTTGCCAAGATAGGCTATTCTATCAGGTGACACACCTCTGTCTTTTCGAAGCTGCGCACTTTCTTCGTCTTTGGGAGCATCTGCATCTCCTGCAAAAACAGAAACTGCCAGATAGTGAGGGTCGAGACCCAACCACTCCTTACCTGTGAGAAATTCTCGACTCCGTGCGATAGATTCCTTTTTGAAGTAATCACCCAGTGACCAGTTTCCCATCATCTCAAAACAGGTCAAATGACTCACGTCTCCGACTTCTTCGATATCTGTTGTTCTGACACATCATTGGATATTGTAGATTCTCTTGCCCAAGGGATGCTCCTTGCCCATCAAATAGGGTACAAATTGCTGCATACCAGCAGTCGTGAACAAGGTCGTTGGGTCGTCTGTTTGATTGACGATCAGTGAAGCAGGCTGCGCCCATGCATGCCCTCTTGCAGGATGTTCCCAAAATGCTTTCCATAGTGCCTTCAAACGTTGTGCCTCCATCCGTAGTATTCATAAAACAAAACAGCCTATCTATAGCCAAGTATCTGAAAAAAGAAAGAGAAAAAAAACCAGAGTATACTCTGGTCAAGATAAGAGGCGAGACAGATTGATGTAGCTCATAGCTACTACCCATCCCATGATGATGAAGAAATACGCTCTAGCTACCGTAGCTACGAGCGAAAGTTCTTGTTTTACGCCCAGCAAGGAGTCAACTATTTTGATACAAAATAACCCCAAGAGTACGGTGATCATCATTGAAATCACCTGGCCAGGTTGTGTCATTGCCTGGTATACTATCCATGTCCACATTGCGATATAGAGTACTATATGCACTGAGGAACGTACACCACTCCCTATGATCTGTACATTGAGCACACGAACATAGAGCCACTTCATACACTGAACGTTGATAAAAAATATCAACAAACATAACACCCATTTACCTAATATCATATACATAATTTTTGATTTTTGCTACTGTGTTGCAGTATCTTGTGCCGCAAAAGAACTAATGAGATCATAGAGTTTGATCTTGTAGACACCTTCTGCAGTCAAGATGTGAAGAAGCGACTTCTCACCTTCCTCTACATATGCATCAATAATCTTCATGTCTGGCATTGCCATTTTAATTCTGAAGAAGTATCTGAGTTGGTAAGAGGTCGTATTTGCATCATTGGTCTTGTAAGGCGTCGAACGATAGACGGTGAAGGTTTGATTGGTAATATCAAACAGATAGACATATCTCGATTCAGCGGTAGCCATAATACGCACATTATCACTATACGTATCGCCAATTGTATCTCCTCCTAGTAAGGGTACAACACGTGCAAACAAAGCAGGATTGGTACCATCTCTCCAAAGTTGAATAAGCTTTTTGCTATGTGGTGCCCATGTCAAAAATGTACCATCAATAGTGACAGCATTGAACGGCAATGTACTTGCACCAGAACCTCCCCCAAATCCTGACAATGCTTCGAGAGCGGATGCATCGAGGGGATATTGTGTAGGCTCACCAAACTGGTTCTGTGAACCAGGGACATTGGTATATCTCAACAAGTAGATCTGATTTGCTTTGAGTTCTGGATTGTCTACTAAGAGATACAGATTGGAAGTTCTAAAGGTACCAAGCTGTTTGATAGTAGATGGAAATGTACCTACGCTCGTACTTACCGGCTCGAGACCAAGTTTGTTGGCATTGTAAAGGAGGCCATCGTTCGCCAAACAAAAGATACCATTCTTGAGTAGATTGAGAGAACACGTAGTCAACGTTCTCCCGATACCAGCGCTCATCAAAATACCTCTGAGTGTTTCATTGATCGCTCCCAACAGTACTCCCTCTTTGCCTGCGACATACATACCGTTGTTGTAAAAGACACGTTGGACTTCTCCAAAGGTATTCTTCTCTTGTTGGGTGAATGTATACTTACCGTCCTGGAACAACGAGTCATTGTTGACCAAGACAATATTGAAGCCTTTGTAGTATTCTGCTTCGAGGATTTTCCTGAGTTCAGCTACATCATATGTCCATCTATTGCTCTCCTCAAGCATATCCAGTTGCTTGATAATTTGTTGATATTTTTTGATTTTTTCATCAGAGCTCGGATCAATTTTTTTGAAAATAGCAATGTCCTTTTGAATATCATCAATAGTGAAATCGATAACTACTCCTCACTGTTCACCGACAAATGAGACATTGTTAGCAGACAAAAATGACTGAATAACTCCCCACAACAATCCCAACACCAAGATACCAACACCTGTATAGATAGCTGCTGTTTTAAAGGTCTTGAGATACGCAAATATGCCGTGCAAACGTTGGATATGATGCGAGAAATGTTTTTTGACTTTCTTTTGAGAAAAACGTTGTGCCGACTGGATTGTGCTGATGACTAGGAAGCCAATTTGCTCTGGTTGCATCCTCGTTTGGAGGAGCTCCAAAAGCGCATCATGCAAAGGCACTTGCTCGGTAGTACGCATATGCAATGCTGTCTGCAGATCATGCTTGTCCATATAGGTATCGAGATGGATTCCCATCATGATTACCTCATCTTCCTCTCTCAATTCTCCTTCAATAAACTCAGAGAAGAGGTCAATTTTACTCTGCTCTGGTGACTGATTACTCAATACATAGGTAACCTTACCATCTCTGACGATTGCGACTCCGACGCTACCAATAAGTGAGGCAATGTATTCTCCTTCGTAGACAATCTGTGCAACACCACTGAGCTCAAAACGTGGTGTATCTTTGATTTTGGCAGCAAAAATACCTAATTTACTATTGAGGTCCTGGAGTGCATGCTCAAATTTTTTCTTGCATTGTTCGAACGTAGTTTCCTCTTGCTCTAGTATTTCTACTACTGTAGAAAGAAAATCATCGAATAAGTCTTTTTGAAATTCCAAAAAGTGCGTTGTTTTACACAAGACGTGACACGAAAATGAGATCTGAGTACCAATTTCTTTGGAAAAGGTAATCCACTGCTGGTCTGGCAAAAAGACGCGACTATCTGACACAAAACTCATCCGCACACAAGAAAATATAAAGAGAAAAACCTATAGGCAAACCAAGTAGCACAACACAAAATTCACCTTTTTACACAGTAGTCAACTAGAAACAGTTTGCAAGTGAAAATATCCTCCTCCAGCACTACTTTTTCCCAAACAAGTGCTTCATAAACTGCTTCCATCCCCACCTTACAATACCAAACATCACTAAAAACTTTTTGGCATTTTTTTGCGGTTGGGTGACTACTCTCCAAAAGGTTTCTAGCACCCTAGCTTTGACCACTCGACGTGGTGCCCTACGCTCAAATCCTGATAGATAATCTATCCATCATCCTGCATTAATCACAAGTACACCTGCATCAGCAAAACGTTTACGATGACGCCACACTCGAAGCTCTTGGTGCGGAGTTCATTTACACACTAACAACACACGTTGTGGTTGTGATGCACACGATGCAAGATATGCTTCTCGAGGAAAATCATCTATATTGCTTAGCTTATAATCATTGTGCCATGCGAAATCTATAGGGCGATGATATACTTCTTCAAAACGCTTCTTTCCTTTCTCCAATCGTTCCTCTCCTTTGCCAATACTCGGATCAAAAGAAGAATAGAGTCCCACATGTATATGAGGGAATTGGGCAATCAACTCTTGCAACAAATAAGGTATGAAGTCTGTCCCATTGAGATTTGCAAGTCGAACTTTGTCACTCTTGCCCAATGCAGTCCAACGATACAATACCTGGAGGGCAATCCCGTCTGCCAACAAAAAATCGCTCTCCTGTAAAGCCTGCGCGTAGTCTGCTTGTCGTGGCTGTGTCTTGGATTCGATGAGCCTCCCACGCATCACGTTTGCAAAATACAAAAAATTAACTACCGCGCTCCCGTTGCGAGTATATTGAGCAAGTATTTGTTCCTTCGCTTCATCACGCTTCCCACGAAAGAGATGAGTAAGTGGTGTTTCTCTCAGTAACATGCGTTAGTAGCAAACAAAAACTGGTTGATATTTACATAAGTCGTCTTTTTTTCTTGAAGAACCAAATCAAAAGTCCTGCAAACAAAAGCATACCTCAAGTAATATACCAAATAAGATTATCATTCGTTGCATGAGGAATATGCACATTCATACCATACCATCCAACGACTAGCGTCAGTACTCAAATGACGGCAGTGAAAATCGTCAGCAACGTCACGACAGTGTTCGTCTTCATACTCACCATAGCATTGTGTGTGTCATAGAGCGAATCAATATCTTCATGCAAAATACTGATCGTACTCAAAATTTTATCAATTTTGTATAACAAGTCTTCGAAATAAACGTCCAACTCGCCACCATAAAACTTCACTGCCTCCACTTGAATCTCGTGAATAATTTCTTGCTGAGGCAGGATAGTGTGCTTGAGACCTACAACATTACGTCTTTTGATCATAATATCTTCGAGAAGAGCCTTATCATTGGGGACAGATTGATCAAAGATAGCTTCTTCGAGTGCAGTCAAATCATTGCCAAATAGCCTCAAGCTACGTAAGACTTTGTCGTACATGACGTCAATAATCTTGTACAAAATATAGTAAGGAGAAATTTTGTATTCACTTTCATCATCACGTTGTGCTAGCTCTGACTCATACTCTTGTTTAATTTTCTCGAAATGATTGGTAGGAAGTTTAGTCAAGGTAACCAAGTAATCTTTACCCAAGATGAGGTTGAACTCATTGATAAGATACTTTTTGAGATCGTTACTATATTTGGGAAAATGCAAAACGATAAACAGACATTGATCGTACACGTCTACCTTGTCCTGTGTAGCAGCTTCGGAAATATCTTCTTCAATCAACTCATGAAGATCATATTTATTGAGAATTTCATCAATATATTCTTTGTCCGAAAAGTGCTTATAGAACCAATCAACTCAGCCCAAATGCAAAAAAGGTTCTAACATAGGTATCTTTTATGAAATAAAGATACAAGGATACACCCACATAGCGGGCAGCATCCATGCACAATAGGAATCTCTCTCACAAAAACAAATGAAAAAACTCCCTTGTGAGGAGTTCTTTCTTTACCTATTGAAGAAATGATTTGCCGTGCTATGCAGCTGGAGTTTCCTCATCACCAGCCTTCTTGGGTTGCAATGCTTTGATACTCAAACCAATTTTTCTGTTGTGAGGCTCCATCAAGATAATCTTTGCTCTCACTACTTGTCCCAGTTTGAGTGCGTCTCCAGGATTGTCGACATGTTTGTCGGTGATTTCACTCAAATGCACGAGACCATTGATATCCTCATGTACTCTGATAAACACACCGTATGGTACATATCTCACAACTTCACCTTCGATCACATCTCCCAATGAGAATTTCTGTGGAATAAGATTCCATGGATCATCTTTGAGCTTCTTCGCTGAGAGAGAAATTTTGCCGTCATCGAGACCAATCACTTTGACTTTGATCTTGTCGTGCAATCTACCCAATTTATCGATATTTGAAACGTGTCCATAGGTAATCTCAGAAATATGGACGAGACCTTCAATACAACCACCGATCGTAACGAAGAATCCATAACTTGAAATACCACTGATCACGCCATCGTATTCGTTACCCACAGCCAATCCAGCAAGGATCTTCGCTCTTTCTTCTCTGTATGCTTCTCTCTCAGAGAGGATCATTCTCTTGCCATCCTCATCAAAGTTGATGATTCTGACTTGGAATTCTTGCCCCAACAATTCGAGCAATGCATCGAAGATTTTCTCTTGATCACCATCCTCTACTCTTGGATAGTGAATAGGTGCCAATTGTGACAACGGAATAAACCCTTTGATACCGTGCATATCCACGAGCAATCCACCAAGATTTGCCTCAGTAGGGATAACCGTAAATACTTCATCACGTTCTTTTTGAGCGATCACTCTTTTCCAAACGTCCTGTTGGAGTAATTTAGAAATAGAAATCACATAATATCCTTCATCAGTCAGAATATCTGTTCCCAAAATTTCAGCTTCGAGCTCTTGTCCCAGATCAAGTTTGTAATCACTTCTCTCGAGATCCTTGACCTCTTTAGCAAGCAATAAACCAGTAAATGCACCCTCAGCACAATCAACTAATATACCAAAGTCTCCTCTCTTAGCGACCGTTCCTTTGATAGTTTTGCCTCCTTTGATATTGGGGAGTGCAATCTTACCAGAAGCAAGGTCTGCGATAAATCAACTACGTACCATTAGAAAATAAAGCGTAAATAAAATAAAAAATAACCTAGTGTGTTCCTAAGCCTTGAGCTTCAATTTTTTAGTAATCACCGTATATCTCTCGAGCGCATGCTCTTTGAGATATTTCAAAAATTTTCTTCTTCTTGCTACTTTTTTGAGCAAGCTTCTTTTCGCATCCACATCACTAGGATGTGTTTTGAGATGTTCTTGTAACATCTCTACTTCGTGAGACAATAATGCAATTTGCACCTCAGGAGAACCATTGTCTTTGTCATGTCTTTGGAACGGTTTGACTACCGTAGTTGTTGACTCATTCATCGCCACAATCTAAACAAATAAAATAAAAATAATAAAAGTACTCGGGAGATCACAACATAAGTTTGGTTGCCTATCATTGGACCTTTCCCCACAATTTTTTGACATAAAAAGAATATGCCAATTGCCTTTATAGAGAGCTCTCCCATAATTACAAGAGAATTATGGCTAAAATCATCTAAAAATAAAGGAATGTCAATCAGAAATTCTCTTTGTCATGCTGAACGAATGAAATGAGTGAAGAATCCAGGAAAACATCTTTTCCTACTATTACTTAATTTAATATAATACGTCTCCTGGATTCTTCGCTTCGCCCCTGGCTCGCTCAGAATGACGGAGGTTACCATCCCATATACCACGCTCGAACATACGGCATTACTACCCAGGCGATGAGCATGCCAGGGACAAAAGGTAAGTATGCTGGGGACTTTGATGCACTTTGCATATGAAATAACCAAAACAGCAAGGTGACACAACTTGCCAAGATCATATATACGGAGAGATATTGCACCGTCTGTATCCAGTGTGTTCGTGCAGGAGCGGTCGTAATCATTCACAACACCACTGCCAACACAACATCACCTCCTCCTATCCCTGCTTGCCATTTGCCGTAGCGAGCGAAACTGACGAAGTATGAAATCACTCGAAACATCCCAAAACATCCTCCCCACCACAACGCTCCTTGTACTCACCAAGCAGGCACACTCCCAGGAAGTGCATGGAACCAAAGCCCCGCACTAAGCAACACAGCAACAAAAAAAAGATCTACTTCGTACCACAACACATCTGCGATCAGCAAACTCAAGATCGCCCATGCCATCACCCACTGGAGCAATATGGGTCGAAAAATACCTGCCCCACTCATCACCACTTCCGGCGCGAAACCTCATGTACCAAACAAGAAAATAGTTACAAACACCACTCCCATCACTGCTTCAAACCAACTATATCGCGCAGGAATAGGTGTTTTACAATGAAGGCACTGACCTTTTTGAAAGGCTCTTCACAAGAGAGGGATTAGTTGCCATCGCGCGAGTACTCTTTCACAGCCTACACAAATCGATCTCGTCGTTGCTACCGAGTGAAATCGTTTCCGCCAAGAGTTTTCTTTTCTCCCTCTTTCCAAAAGGACACCTGCAAACGATGCTGCAGATGCCCCAAGAAAAAAGATAATGATAAGAAGGAGATAGATCATTATGAGAAAGAAACTAGCTAATGACTAAGGAAGCTCTGGAAAATTGAATTTTTATGTATTATTCTAGCGTAATGTGATTTGCCAAACGCCCGGAAATACCAGTTCACAACGCTTCCTTGACGAACTTTTTCAGAGGTTCCCTAATGATGTTTCGCTTGCCAGTTTGCTTGTGCACCTTTGACGTGTTCGAGTGTCTTGGTAGGATCAAGAAATCCTCCGATCTCAATTTTATCATATTTTTCTTTTTCGAGTCTTTTGTATTCTTTGAAATAGATGCTAATTTCTTCTTGGACGTGTTTGGGAAGGTCATCAATAGACTGTACTTCATCTCGACGAGGATCAAGCTTGGAGACTGGTACCGCAATTACTTTGTAGTCTTCACCATCTTGGTCTTTGGTCACCAATGTACCAATTGCTCTCGCTTTGACGACACAGCCAGGAAAGGTAGGGTGCGTCACGAGGAGACACACATCTACCGCATCACCATCACCTGCTGATGTCTGAGGAATGAACCCATAATCAAAGGGATAGTACATAGAATGGTACAAGACTCTGTCGAGTGCAAAATAACCTTTTTCTTCGTTGTATTCTACTTTGTTGGAAGAGCCTTTGGTGATCTCTACGACCACATGGAAATGACCCTTACTCTCATCAGCGAAACTCGGAATATCGTTATACAAATTCATGAGGACACAAGCGGTAAGATAATAAAATTAGGTGCAGTGTAGCCAACTGCAATTGCTTTTCAAGCGATAATAGCTACCCTACGAACTGTTCCTTTACTTCATGTGGCTTCCTATGCAATGGCGCATTTTGAACGATAGCTCCGACCTCTCGCTTCTCCAAAGACTCTTCGCAGTTAGAAATATACAGGACCATCCTGATGATTTTTTGTCTCCTTCGTATGCTCGTTATCGACAACCTGCCAGTGAGTTCGATGGCATGCTCGATGCTACGCAACGCATCATCGAGGCGATGCAACGTCAGGAGAAAATCATGATTTTCGGTGACTATGATGTCGATGGTATCGTTTCGAGTTTCACCCTTTACACGTTTTTTCGTAGCTTCCTCAACTATCCACACGTGTCTATAAGACTCCCCCATAGACAACACGATGGATATGGCATCCAAACCAAACATATGGACATGATCAAAGAGGCTGGTGTCTCACTTATCATCACCGTAGACAACGGCATCACCGCGATAGAACCCGCACGTCACGCCAAAGAACTCGGTCTAGATATGATCATCACCGATCATCACAAACCACTCGAGATACTCCCTGATGCTTTGACGATTATCAATCCTCATTTGACGCCCAAATTACGTTTCAAAGAATTGTGTGGCACCACCGTTGCCTATAAACTCTGTACCCAGCTGGCAGCACAACTCATCACCGACCCTGCTCAAAAAATACGTATGCAAGAGCGATTGCTCCCTCTAGTAGCAATAGCAACAGTTGCAGATTGTATGCCCTTGGTAGATGAGAATAGATTGCTGGTGAGCAAATGATTGGAGATCATCAATACGAAGAGAGACAAAATGATCCCTTCGCTCGCACAGTTTATCAATCATCTCAACATCAAAACCGCCGAAGCCTATCATATCGGTTTCATGATTGCACCTAGACTCAATGCTACCGGCAGGATGGGGAGTGCGCACGATGGCTTAGACTGTCTCCTCACGCAGGACATCGTCAAGCAATTGCAATTATTACAAAACATGGAAGAACGTAATACCGAGAGAAAATCCATTCAAGATGATCTCTATCAATCAGCGCTCAGTCAAATAGATACTGACAATAATTTCTTGGCAGCAGTCAGCGATGAGTTCCACGAAGGAGTCATCGGTATCGTCGCAGGCAAGATTGCCGAGAAGCGGAAAAAACCAACCCTCGTCGGCGCAATAGACAAAGAAGCCGGCACTATGGTCGCGAGTCTCAGAGGCCCCAAAGGCTTCCACATCGTCCATATGCTCCAAGATGCACAGCACCTCCTCCTCAGGTTTGGTGGTCATGCACAGGCAGGTGGTCTCACGGTCGCATTAGACAAGCTCGACGACCTCCTCAGTCACCTCCAAACGTATTGTAGAACCAATTTCTCCTCTGACGATGAACTCACCGTCACGGTAGACACCAAAATACACGCACACGAACTCGACAACAAAAGCATGGCAGATATTCATCTCCTCGGCCCTTTCGGTGAATGAAATCCTGAGCCTACGTTCTTGATCGACAGACTCATCATCACCCAAGCGAGTAAGATTGGCACCAAAGGCGCAGGACATCTCAAACTTCAAGCCAAGCATGGCAACGCCCCCGTCACTATCATGCAACGATGAAAAGGAGACCTCCACAATGCTATCGCCAAAGACACTCCCACCACCCTCATCTGAAGAGTCAAAAAAGACACCTACAAAGGTGGATTCTATATGGAGGGCATGCATATTTTGCAGGGGGAGGAAGAGTAGAATTTATTTGCACATCGACATGCTATGCTCGAGAAATCCTACATTACGATGGACGTCCTACCTCCCTATATGAGGAAACACTCCAAGAGATGCAACGCATCATCAAGGAATTGACGCATCATGTCAGTCATATAGCATTTACGCATGACCTTCATCTCACGCTAGATTTCTTGGGGAAATGTAACGAGGAGATAGCTCTCCAAAAGTTGCAGAAATTAGAGATATATCATCCCAAGAACTTGCAGAAAGTATCGCTTCCTTGCGTCTCGGTAAGATCAAAAGTTTCATGAGCAATACCAACAAGAAGAGAGTCTTCTATCTCGAAGTAACGGGCGGAGAAGCATTTTTCGATTATATACAAACGCAAGGATATACTATTACCACGCCGCATATTACCTTGTGTACCACCGCAAATCACTATACAGAATCCGAAGCAAAACAGATGCTCGAAACCATCAACAATCACAAACGTTTGGCTGCCTGTATCTCTTGCCTGCAGATCAACACTACGCAGGTAGTGCTCAAAAATAAAATAGCTACCGCCAAAGCAGAAATTATCGAAACGCTTGTTTTAGTTCCGTAGATCAAGCAACGGCGTTAGGTAAACCCGTGACCGTGAAGAAATATACGATAGAGAAATAATTATCCTTTATCTTTCACGACCATACTAATCTCCTCTGGTGTGCGGAATTGTGTAGAAAATGTACGTACATGTTCACGACAGACATCACTGTATCGTGCAATATACTGCTGTTGCAAGGGAGTTGCTTGGTTGGTATGATATGCGATATACGCATCTATCCAATTGCACGTTGCTTTATAACCGTCCATATGTTCCATTTGTGGTTTGAGAAATTCCAAGAGTGTTTTGAATCTGATCATATCCCTCATTGCTCGAGATTCTTCCGGGACTGAATGGCTAATAGAATACATCACCAGCACCATATAACTCTTGAGATACGTTATATCCCAGTTTCCTAGAGCCATAGCTGTCAAATCAGTAAGTATTTCATTTTGACCACTATCTATTTCGATGTTTGATCGGATATGATTTTTTTCATAGTCACGATGTAATGCTGAAATTGCATCATCAGAAATATCTTTGATTAATGGACGAGTAATTTTTTGATTGAGAATATGAGCAAGTTCATGTTGGTTCACGAAAAGAAACATGTCAGGATGAGTCCTTTCATGCAATTCTGGAAGATGGATTACTGTTTCTCGTGCTTGCGTTTTGGGATTAAATCATCTCATTTGATAGGGAGCAGCAGCAGGTTCTTCAGTATATATTACTTCTATTGGTTTGTCATTGGGGAGAAAGGGAAGAAACTCTTGATTTTGTGTTTCTATAGTGTGCATAATCTGTTCATTAAGGAAAGTCGTATCATGTGAAAGATGATATATTGCAATCTGCGCATCAAATAATTGAAGCATGCGCTGATGTTCCCCTATGAGGGTATCCTTTTCATGATTTGGAGACGAAAAATCACCTCCCTGAGTTGAAGCGAGTTTCGTGTCCATCTCTTTTTCTCTTGCTAGTTCTGAGGATCTCTGCTCAATCATGACTTGCATTGAATAAATAGGTTAATTATACTCAAACAAAGAAGAGATAGCAAATTTTTAACAAAATTCCGCATCAACTTTATGCCACAATCATCATCATTCATCACCTCACAAGAGATAGTTACTCTCTACACTACGCTTCAAAGCCTAGGCATCACCATACGGATAGATGGTGGCTGGTGTGTGGATGCACTCCTTGGTGAGCAGACGAGAGAGCACAAAGATTTAGATATTGCGGTAGATCAAAAAGAAGTAACTCAACTCCTTGCATATTTGACACAAGAAGGATATCAACAAACAAGTGCAGAGTGAGAATTTAATATAGTTTGGAGCGATGAGTTCGGACGTGAGATTGATATACATATTTTTGTGACTGACGAAGAAGGACATATCGTAGGAGGAACTGCCTATCCAAGAGAATCTCTGACGTGAACGGGGATAATAAATGGCCACGTTGTAAAATGCATCTCTGCAGCATATATGATCCAGTTTATGACACCCTGGATTAGCAAGCATCCAGAAAAGTATACACAAGACATCTCTGCATTGTGTGAGAAATTTGGTATCACCTCTCCTATCTAGGTATGGTCAACTGCTAAATATAGTTGCAATTTACTTTACATTCCATTATATCTCCCCCTTCATTCATTTATACAAGAACATGCACTCACTCAACTTCCCGTTAGTATTCGTGGATACAGAATACACCACATTTGGACCTACGAGAGCAACGGGACGGCCCGAGGCGCATCATCACAAAGAAATTGTCCAGATAGCTGCGATCAAGGTACAGGATGTGCTAGATACGGCACCACAGACCTTTGATGTCAAAGTCAAACCGATACATAATCCACTCCTTTCTCATTTTTTCATAGAGCTGACCTGATTATCCCAAGAACTCATCGATCAAGAAGGAATTCCCTTTGCACAAGCACTTGAGCAATTTATCGCTTTTAGTGCGTGAGACAACATCTGCACGTTCGATGCAGATCGATCCATCTTTGCCAAAAATTGTGAACTCAATGGTATAGTCAATCCGTTCGCAGATGCTCCATTTTTCCGTATCAAAGAGCAACTGCCCGCTCGGTGAGTCGACCCGGATGCCTATTCAAGTGGTACTCTCTACCAAGCGGCAGGCCTACAGATGAGTGGACATGTCCACAACGCACTCCATGATGTACTGAGTATGAGTACTTTTGTGCAGGCGAAAATGAGTGGCAAATAACTAAAGGGCAAAGCTCCTCTTGACTTTCATATAGAACGGACTACAAGCAAGTGTACATTTTATTGTCTTACATAATTATCATGGCTATGAATATTCAAGAAGCGGCAGAAATTATCAACAATGCATTGGATACCCAAGAGTTCGGACCAGAACGAGAAGAAGCAATGGAAGTCATCAAACAACACACTGCAAGAGATCTTACTGATGCCTTGACGGCAGAACTTGCTGCATAAGCACCCCTAAGCAATATTGAGAAAAAAACAAATAAAAAAGAAGGCAAACGCCTTCTTTTTTTTGTATGGATAAGATACGTGTTACTTAGCTTTGGGGTCTTGCTTGCGCACCTCAGGGACATCCTTTGCAGGTGTCTTCACAGGTGTGCTAGGCGCCACAACTTTTTGTTCTTCCTTTCTCGTTCCGTTTCTTTGTTCTTCGTTATTCATTGGTATTCAGGTAATGTAATAAAAAACAACTATACGTTTAGCGAGGAAGGATAGCAAGGCATTAATGTCAATTTCTCGTCGTATTACAACCATATATTAACATTTGGTTTTATTTACCAATAAATAATTGATATATCATCATTAATTATTTATCTAAAACAAAAAAAGAAGGCATAAGCCTTCTTTTCAAACGTAGCCAGAAAAGACTATGCTGTTTCCTCCTGTGTAGCTGGAGCTTCTGTTGTCTCAACTTCTGGAGTTGCTGGAGCCTCAGGAGTAGTCGTTTCTTCTTCACCTGGCAAAGTTGTCTGTTCTTCTGTAGTCATGGTATTCATGGTTACATTATAAAGGAATGTTATGTTATCAAAAAACTATGGAAAAGCAATGCTTTATTGGGGTTTCTCATCATCAACCCATTCTTTCACAAAGAGAGTCATAGACTCAATCACGGACACTCGACCCCCTGTATCAATATATAATAAATAGTTGACTTATTATTTATAAAGTGAATATAAGAAAAACTCTGTCATCCTGAGCGAAAGCGAAACATAAGTAAATTAAGGAAGCTCTGAAAAATTGAATTTTTACGTATTTTTCTAGCGTACCATGTTTTGTCAAACACCCCGAAAAGCCAGTTCACAACGCTTCCTTGACGAACCTCTTCAGACGTCTCTAAAAGTGCATTTACGCACTTTTAGGACTTTTTCAGAGGTTCCTTAAGTAAAAAATCGTCATTCAAGATGACGCTATTATTTATTCAATTCTTCTTTTTGAGCTTTCCTCGCCAAATCTCTTGCTGATTGTGTAAGATATTTTTTGCGGATACGAATAGACTTGGGAGTGATCTCCACGAGTTCATCTGATCCAATATATCCTAATGCATCCTCGAGGGTGAGATGAATGATTGGGTCTAGACGCATTGCTACATCATTTCCACTATTACGTACATTAGTTAGCTGTTTATTGAAAGTAAGATTCACTTGTAAGTCCCCTCATTTGAGATGTTCACCTACAATCATCCCTTCATATATTTGCTGAGCAGGATCAACGAAAATAGGTCCACGTTCTTGTAATTTGAAGATACTATAATTCATTGCTTGTCCCGTTGTCATAGAAATCATTGATCCAACCTGCCTTTTTGGAATATCGCCTGCATATGTATCAAAATGAGAAAATGCAGAGTACATGATACCCTGACCTTTGGTGAGTAAAATAAATTCTCCTCTGAAACCGAGGAGCCCGCGCGTAGGAATTTCAAATTCAAGTGTAGTCAAACCATTCACAGAGTTCATCGCTTGCATCATCCCCTTGCGGTTAGCAACTTTTTCAATCATCGTCCCTGCTAGTGCATCTTCGACATTGATAATCAATTGTTCAAATGGTTCTTGCTTTTGCCCATCCACCATTTTGAAGATGACTTCTGGAGCGCCTACTTGCAACTCTCGTCCTTCACGACGCATAGTTTCAATCAGTACCGAAAGATGTAATTCACCTCTCCCTGAGAGAATAAAACGTCCACTAAATTCTTCAAGTTTCAATCCAACATTCGTCTCAAGTTCTTTAGTAATTCTTTCGTGCATATTTCTCGTCGTCATATATTTACCTTCTTTGCCAGCGAAAGGAGAATCATTGACGAGGAACTCCATACGCAACGTCGGTTCATCGATAGCAATAGGTGGCAATGGTTCTACCTCGCTACCTACACCGATGGTCTCTCCTACGAAAATATTGGGGATTCACGATATAGTCACAATATCGCCACATCTTGCTTCCTTGGCATCTATACGTTGCAATCCCAAGGTCGTGAATACTTTGACGATTTTGCCTGTTCTTTTTTGTCCTGCATTGTCGATAATAGTCACCTGTGTGCCTGGCACTACAGTCCCTTCATAGACACGTCCAATTCCGAGTCTTCACATATAATCATCATAGCCAAGGTTTGCGATTTGCATACGAAATGGTTTCTCAGGATAGTTGGGCGCTTCTGGTACATACTCCATAATCGCATCGAAGATAGGTCACAAATCTACGGGTGTATCGGTCAACTCTTTCATCGCGTAGCCATTTTTTGCACTTGCATAGACGATCGGAAATTCCGCCTGTTCGTCGGTTGCTCACAGCTGAATAAATAAGTCGAATAACATATTGATGACCTCTGCTGGTCTCGCAGAGGGTTTGTCAATCTTGTTCAAAATCACAATCGGTTTGAGTCAGAGCTCAAGAGATTTTTTCAACACGAACTTCGTCTGTGGCATAGGTCCTTCATACGCATCTACGACGAGCAAGACACAGTCGATCATGCGCAACACACGTTCCACTTCTGAGCCAAAGTCGGCATGGCCTGGCGTGTCGATGATATTGATCGTCTCACCGTTGTAGATGATAGACGTATTTTTGGCATAAATCGTGATACCTCTTTCACGCTCCTGGTCGTTGCTATCCATGACTAAATCGGCACCTTCCATGATTTTCATGGTGCCTGATTGTCTCAATAACTGATCGACTAAGGTCGTCTTACCATGATCTACATGGGCAATAATCGCAATATTCCTAATAGCCATTCACAAAAAAAAAGAAAACAAAAACCCGCATCAGCGGGAGATATACTGAACCGCCATGAAAATTTGTAAAATACAAATTTTCTGGATGATTCAGTTATGCTAACCGCTTTAGGTTTTGCCTAGGCAATTTCATAAAGCGGATTAGTACAAAAAAGTTACATCTACCTATCAACTACTCACACCATACGGAAAAGTCGCTAAAAAACAATGCTTTCACCTTCTAAATCTCCTATTGACTTTTGATAGGAAAAAGATAATAATAGAGCTACAAAAAAATTGCGCATGAAAAAAATCTTATTGTTTTTGGCGCTAGGCGCCTGGACCTTATTGTTTACAAGCTGTACAGAGTCCATCTCTGACGCCGAACAGGTAAAAGAGATTGTGGCTTCTTTGCGGTCTGAGCCACAGGTATGGAGCGTTCGTGTGCTTGATGAGGGTAAAGCAACCCGCTTCGAACATGTAAATGGGCTACGGATGCTCCGAAGCCATATTTCACATCTGGGCATAAAAAGGCATGGGAGTGCCCTAAACCTCGAGCCAGGTGGTATGACTTTATTACCTGATAAAGAGCTCGTAGGTGATGCTCTCGAGGAAGTCCTCCTGGCAAGTGAGACCCTGGCCAACGAGGCTCTCGCAAGTGCTGAGGCCGAGAAAAACAGGGCCGAAGCAGCCAAAAAAGAAGCCTCGGTGATCAAACTTGAATAACCGGGGTACTCATCCCAAACAGGAAGCGTAACGAATTCGTTACGCTTTTATTTCGCCCTCTAAAAAAATCTCGTTAGAGATATTTTTTAGAAGTAAGAATTATCCCTTACACTTTGTGTAAGGGGTACGTGTTTTCAGGAAATCATAAAAAGAATAATTTTCTGCTTGATGCAATGATCCCTCACCTTTGGTGAGGGACACACAAACAACAACTTTCACTCTGTAGGTTGTATTAAGGGACATAATAGGTATAAACTCGTCTTGTATCCTGCCCTCTCCCTTTGGGAGAGGGTTAGGGTGAGGGTTTTACTCAAATTTGTATCTATGTTATTCAAAGAATTTAGTCTCCAACCTGGTATTCTCAAAGGACTTACCGAAATGAAATATGAGTCAGCGACTGATATTCAAACGCACGTGATCAAACTTGCTTTAGCAGGCAAAAATATTGTTGGGCAGTCCCAGACAGGGACCGGCAAAACGGCAGCGTTTGTGATCCCTTTATTGCAAAACATTGATACCAGCAAGAAGTGAGTGCAGGCACTTATCTTGGCTCCTACGAGAGAACTCGTCAACCAAATTGGTGAAGAAATTGCCCAAATTGGGAAATACTACAAAGTGAAATTTGTCTGCCTCTATGGGGGAGCAAGTCCCAACGTCCAGAAAAAAAATCTGTTGACTGGACCGAGCATCATCGTCGCAACACCAGGGAGATTGCTCGATTTTCTCAATCAAAGAGTCGTCAACATCTGGGACGTGCGTACACTCATTCTCGATGAGGTAGATAGAATGCTCGATATGGGATTCATTCGTGATATCGAAAAGATTCGAGCACTGATGCCGCAGATCAAACAAACGCATACCTTTAGCGCAACGATCAGTCCAGAGATCAAAAAAGTGATTGATGCACATGTCTCGTCTTATGAATTTATCAAGATCGGTGAAGAAACTACGGTTGATAAAATAGATCACACGCATATGCATATTCCGCATCAGGACAAAATCCTCAATCTCCTCAACTTGATCAAAACACATCCCAATGACAAAATTGTCATCTTCACCCAGACCAAAAGAAATACCAAAACGCTCTTGCAAATTATTGAAAAAGCATGATACAAAGCAGGTATGCTCAATGGCAATATGCCCCAAAACAAAAGAAATAGCACCCTCAAAAGTTTCAAAGAGAATGCTCTCAAAGTATTGGTCACAACTGATGTTTCAGCGAGAGGTCTCAACATGGAAAACGTAGGATTAGTCATCAACTTTGACGTCCCCAAAGAGTCAGAAAGTTATATCCATAGAATCGGGAGAACCGGTAGAGCGGGAGCGAGCGGCAAAGCAATTATGTTTGTCTCCGATGAAGAAAAAGTATTTTTATCTGCTATAGAAAAAATGCACAAGACCAAAGTAGAAAAATCAGAACATGAGCCCGTAGTAGACCTCAAAGATGCCTACACGGCAATTCGTCTCGATAAATCTACCGATAAGTTCGGTAAAGGAAGACCTAATCCCAACAGTGGTAGAATGCCTCAACTCAATCAAGGCCGCTCGTGAAGACCTGGCTCAGCTGCATGAAGAAACACCACTGCTCCTAGAAGAGCAGCTCGTGGAAGGTAAGCATCTCGTCACTCTGGATCGATAAAAAAACCGTACTGGGTTAGTACGGTAATTATTTGTATAACAATTCTTAAGTCTTAATTCTTAGGTCTTTTTCTCTTTCCTCTTATACCTACGCACATACTCTGTGAAAGAGATCATTCTCTGCTGTTGTTCATCCCAGAGATGATTTCGCATACAGCGTAGACTTTGGGTGAACGTAAGTTTATTAGCAACTTGTTGAAGCAACGGCTCGGCATGGTAACAATGAGCTAACTCGTAGCTCGGGATCGCTGCATTGAGATGATGTATATGATGATAACCGATATTTCCTGTCAACCAGTGAAGCCACTTGGGGAGATCGTAGAAGGTACTACCTTGTACTGCAGCACGCACGTATTCTCGTCTGTCGGTCCATGCTTTGTAGCCAAATTCTTGTTGATGTTGGATATAGAAAAACCAAATGGCTATCATACCAAATAATACGAGAATAGGTAACTGCACATACAACAACGCCTGCACTCAGAGGAAATAAGCAATGCCACCATACACTACTACCGTCAATGCGTTATCCATCCAGAGTTCTGCATGGACTTTCTTGCCTTCTGGACTACGGGCAAGCGGGAAACGATTATTGAGTAAGATATACCAAACTGGCACTATGACAAACATCACTATTGGACTACGAAATATCGTATACATAAGTTTTTTTCTCCAACTTGCTTGTTTGAATTCTTCGACCGTCATGGTATACAAATCACCGATATCACGAAACTCTCGAAGTTTATTGGAGTGATTGTGATGGAAATTATGTCCCGCTGCTCGGTAAGAATACGGAATAAAGGTCAAAATACTGCTTATTTTGCCGATCCAATTATTGGCAGCATGGGAAGCAAAAAATGATTGATGACCGCAATCATGTTGGATAATGAAGATACGTACCAAAAAGAATGCATTGATGATACCCACAATCCATCCCCACCACCGTCCAAACTGGACGAGATAGTACATACTCACCCACAAGGTAATATACGGCAAGTAGGAAGTGATCATCTGTACAATTGCCTTTTTGGTACTGGGGAGTCTATATTTGCTAGCAATTTTGGGTAACTGTTTCAAAATATCTATATCTATATGCATGAGAATGAGTGAAACAAAAAAGTATAATTTTTTCAGAGAAACTACTGCGGAACTATAGGGAAAATTCACTAAAAAGGAATGTAAACTGCAGATCATATTTTTATGATAACAATTACGATAAAGTCAATACATAGAGGCTTAGGAGAGAGGTACTTTTTGCAAAAAATGAGGCTTGGAGTACAATAGAGTATTGCTTTATTCTCACCTCCGTCATGACCAAAGAACCAATCGCACTACAAGCTTCTCAAACACCTATAGAGGGGTCTCTGCAAAAAAATATCGCAAACACCAAAAGCGATCTTATATTTGAGCTTGCCGAGGAAGCGCCTAGCGATGATGCTCCTCTTGCATACTTTGGCAAGCACTCTCGCTATGGCTTTAGCGAAGAAGATGCATTTTCACATGCACAACTGCGAGAGCATCCCGAGGGAAACCAAGCCGTTAAAGAACGTCTCCAACAACTCGCTCTCGAAAAAGGCATAGATCCACATCTCGAACTCTCGGATGTACAGATGCAACAGATTCATCAAGCACATATTGTCGAAGGTGAACTGGGTAAACTAAGTAACTCACAACTCGTTCAGAAGTCTCGTATTCTCGAGCGCGTCTTTGCAGGTCATCCCAAGAAAAATGAACTACTTAGGTTGTGTCTCGAGGCAGGTTTCTGCGGTGGATTCAAGGGTTGGACGATGGATATGGTAGATTGGATCAAGCATAGAAAAGAACGCATGAGAGCAATGTACGTGGCTATCTCTATACAAATTTTCTTTATCCTCCAAACATTGGATACTGCCAAGAGTGATCTTTTGCACACGTTCATTTCACTCGCTGGCAAATTATCTAGTACACTCGAAAAACAAGCGGGTGAAGTCAAAGCAATGAGTGAAAAGTTTGGTACCGAAGTACAAATCACTTCTGAAAACTATCAAGAAATTATCACCAAATATCAAAATTATCTGCAAGAGGCAGACCAATATCTCAACAATTCCCTGATCGCTAAAGGTCTAGATCGGTGGTATGATGGACGTCTCTCAGAGCTGATGGCAGAAGCTAAAAAAATGGAACCTACTTTGGAAAATACCAACAAAGTAGTGCAAGATATGGAAGCGTTTCTCCTCCAATTGCACAACAGGTCTGATGTCATGTGGAAACTTACCGAATGAACACAACAGCTCGCACAACAAACTCATGATATTCTAGATATCGTATTTGTGGTAGCAAATATATTTACCGTGACAGCTATACTCTATCAATCCTGGTTCGTCGCAGGAGAATATCGGTTGGCGCAAAAATCAGATAATCCAAAAAAAGTAAAACAACTCCAAACTGCAATGAGGAATGGAGCTCTGGTCTGAGCAATTTCACTCATCACCTACTTCGGCTATGTTAATCCACAACTCCAAGAACGAGTACAAGGGGTGGTAGAAAACATGCAAGCCATGATGTTCAAAGTTGAGGCCATGAGTGAGACAATGAATAAGTAGTTATTTTATTTGTACCGTGGGGAATGTCCAAAAGAGAATTGCTTATTACAACCTTGCAACAACTCCAACCAAGTCGAAACTTAGCTGAAGGTTTTTTGGCATTGCTCGCAAGTGATGCATGTACGGAAGAAACAGAAAATCAGATAATTACTTTTTTGGCCAACGGTATTCGCACCGTGAATAACAAGCAACAACAAAACATGCTCCAAAGTAATCTGCATCAATTAGAAACCCTCAGAGCACAAGAGAACCAACAACACCAACAAGATACCAAAGATGCTGAGGATTTACTTGCTCATCTCGAATAACATGCCAGAGCAACTCCTCGACCAACTCAATACCAACAAAGATATGCAGATCGATCTGCAAGAGTTGCAAAAAGCGTTTGCAAACAAATTTTTTGAAAACAAAAATAATCGTGCTCAACTCAGTTATGAACTCAATCAAGGCATCGATTCTCTCCTCGAAGAAAGTTTTTGTCGTGCACTTACTACCGCATATCTTGATGCAAAAAAACGTATAGGAAAAGAACAAGAAAAGAGTGTCATCATGCTAGGATCTCCTACTGATAGAGCTATTCTTGATCTCTTTCATGAACTTAGCAAATACAATAATCAACTCAGACATCTTCAACAAGAGCTTGAACAAAAAAAAGTAGCAACCGATACGCAGTACAAAGAACTCCAAGAAGGGAAAGTAGGAACTGAGAAGTGGATGGACTCGCAAGTCAGAACATTTGAAGCGCATAGACATTTCACGAGATGAACTTACGAACAAAAGAAAGCATTACTCATCAGCGCATGCAAGACAACGGACTTAGATAGCCGTCTGACTCCCGTACAAAAAGAGCACCTCAAAGAACGTTATTTGCTTACCTTGATGACCAAAAAGAACGGTGAGCTCACGCTATTTGGCATCAAAGATCGAGTACAAAAACAACGCGTCTCCTATGAGCAACTGACCAAACAACTTCATACAGCTCAACAACAATTTGAGGCTGACTGCTCTCCCGAAGACATCAACGCCATCGCACTCTATCAGAACGCATCTGGTGAAGAACTCAAGTTTCGTCCCGTACTCACGGAGAAGCAAAGAAACCTCATGCACCAGCTCAATGCGATGCAACAACAAGAACATCAGTTAGATGCAGTACAACAATATTTTTCTCATATCATGCAACTCCCAGATAGCGATCAAGGCACCCCTTGGAAGAACTTCCAAGCAGGGCGAGAACGACAAATTCCCTTTGTCTCAGGCATTATGGAAGTAGGTAAATTAATCGATATCTATCAGATTGCCAAAAAACAACAAGCTGGGGGTCAACTCTCGGCTACCGAACAATTACTTTTCCAAAGTTTTGCGAGTCTCGAACAAGCTAGAACGGCCGTTGCACAGATGAAAATTACCGGATACGATGTGTGAGCCGGAGCAAGTAGCACAGTGAACTTTCTGGTAGAATTGTGACTCACAGGTGGTATGATTGGCCTCGGACGTAAAGCAGCAGTCGAAGGAAGCAAAAAAATAGTGAAGCAAATGGTCAAAAAAGAAACGAGAAAAGCAGCACTGGAGGCCGTAAAAAAGTGAACCAAAGAAGCTGTCAAAATTGGCTTCAAAATGACCTCTACGATCCAAGCACACAACACAGCACGTAATGTGATGGAAGAGCTCGTTGCAGACTACGGCCTCAAACTTGATCCTGATGGGGAGGTAAATATAACTGAATATGGGCCAGGAGCATCGATCATCAAAGGACTGATTAAAGGTGTTGCAAAATCATTTATCACCAATACGAGTGAACAAATCTGAGGTCCCATCGTCAATGAACTTTTTGGGTACCTCCCCAAGTCCGTGATGTCCAATTGGATCATCAACGTGCTCCAGACAGGACAAATGAAAAAAATACTGCAAGATGGTTTTGTGTGAGAATCGCTCGAAGAGTTTATCAGTCAGTGACTTACCTGAGTACATGATGTTGCACGAGGAGATCAAAAACTAAGCGATATCTACTCACTTCACGGAGCCAAAGTCACCGTACTCACCTGTATGCTCGTCAGTTGAGGCGTTCAAGGACTTAATATCACGAATAACACGTTGCGTTTCACCGACAATGGACAAACTAAAATAATTGATCTTGGAACTCATGAAAATATAACCGAACTCACTCCAGGTCAAGAACAAAAAACGGAAAGCTACATCAAACAAAAATGGCAAGAAGCTCTGGTAGAAAACAAGGCACTCGTTACCAATATCAAACAACAGCTCAACATCATTCGTCAAGACTACGCCAGTGAAGTACGAAAACAAAACTCTCCTGAAGGTATTCGCTCGAGACAGAACTTTCAAGAATTCTGGAAAAATATGAGTAAACTTGGTATCACAGGTATCGCTACACGAATTCCACCTCTTGCCTTCATACCTTGATCCCAGGTTGCAATTCTCTATATGTCCCAAAACCAAAAGAATATCAAAAAGTTCTTGGGACTCACCTTTCATGCACTAGATGAAATTGAGAAAGCAAATGTTGAAAAAAAGCAAATACAAACCCAAACTCCCAAAACACCAGATCAAACCACAAATGAAACAAGTAAGACACAACAGACTATCGCTGAAGTTAATCAGGATATAGATGCGTTTGAAGAAAACTTATCAAATGATCTCAAGCTAGTCATTGATAAGGTCCAAAGCCAGCTTCAACAAAAAACTACTCAACGAGAAAGCAAAAAACAAGAATCTTGAACCACAATTGAACAACGTAAAGATCTAGATAAAAACATACAGTCACTCACAAAAGCATACAATACTATCAAATGAATCCAAGATGGATCAGTGCATATGGAAGCTTATGCATGAGTTAGAGAAGTTGCTAAGTCCTTTTGATTGGATATTGAATCCGAACAACTCATACTCATCAAACAGATAGTTATCAATGAGATAAAACTAAGAAGAAATACCGCAGACGCAAAAAAGCCAGTCACACAAAGAGATGTCAACATGTTTATTGAACATGAATTGGGAAAAGATGCGTTACTTGAAGACATATTTTGAGAACAATGAAAGACTACTCTTTATAAAGAAAATATAGATGTAGTTGCACAGATTGATACTATACTACAACAGTTTGAAAATGTTTGATGAGAGTTACTTACTCTACAAGATATAGAACAACTCAAATCATTCACCAAGCAGTTTATAGAAGCCCTCCGCTCCGCGCATCAAGACCTCTCTTCCCAACAAGTATTCAATTTAACACAAGAGAATATACGCAAGTTGGTTTTCCAAAATATTGCTGACAAGTGATTATTGTCTGGATCTGACCATGGTATATTGCATATTGTACAGTGAGACATATTCACCGCATGGAAGACTATAGATCAGTTACAAAGTAGTGGACATATTAATGCAACAGTATCTCAAAAATTAAAAGTATATGTATGACAAATGATTGTAGACCATGATATTGGTTATAATATGGAAAGCTTTGGGTCCATGTTACAGTTTGATATTATCAACTGACAGTTCGATAAATCATCATTCTTCCAAGCAGTAAAGGACCACCCTCTCTATAGCAGGTTATACGTAGAATCGCAAACAACTACATATGAAGAATATTTTGGTAAAGAAATCACCAAGTCAATGCAAGTTGCCATGCTTGATCATAGCGATGTACATAGTATGGATTTTATTACGCCACTAGCACAATTAGCAGAAAATCCAAATAATATACAGGCACTTCAAGAGGTGTTACAAAAACTTATCTCATCTGCTGACTGCATGTGAGTAACAGCTACAGACAAAACACATCGTCTCTTCAGTAAGCAT
>JAYREU010000032.1:0-2949 GCA_041908765.1 Candidatus Absconditabacterales bacterium | reverse complement strand
CCTGATTTGAGTAATGCCATGATGAAATATCTCAGTTTTCTCCCATCATTGGGGAAAGAGGTGATGACGAGACGAGCGCTGGGAGTGGAGGTAGACATCCAATAAGGTAATATAAATATATGTTTTCTTGGCTTCTTTTCCTGTATTGCAACAAAGCCCATAATAGCTACACTGCGCGTATGACTACGCAACTTATGCTTCGTTTTTGTAGACCGTTTTTACACATTGGCACCATCGTTGGTTCCTTTGTTTTGATGATAGCTCTGCGTCAATATACCGATTTCATCCCGTTTGTACAACTCAAAATTCCGACTATTGATCAGCACGAGACCTTAATTTTCGCGTTGATTGCAGGAGTGATGTTTTGTTTGATAGGGTTGGCGATGGGTATGTATGAACTCTACAAACCTATCCACAATTACTATCGTAGCTTTATGCAGACGTGGATGATCTGGCTAGTAGCAAGTAGTTTCGTCGCATATATGTGATTTGGCTATATTTTTGTTTCGGGTATTTCTAGGTCAGTATTGCTTGCCGCTGCTTGAGTTAGTTGGTTTTTAGTGACTTTAGTAGATCGGATTATCAATGCATGGAATGGCTATTTTGAGCGTCATTCGCCATACCCTGTTTTGCTTGTAGGAGATACGACGAGTATTGCGTACACCAAAGTGCTAGATGCACTCAAATTATATAGTATTTATGCGGTCACATCGCTCGATATTGCAGAGCAATTTCCCACGCTGTGAGAACGTGATATTGTCGTCGTGGTAGGACAAGTCGATATGTTGCGCCTCCAGCAAATTGCAGACGAAGCGAGGATCAGTGGTGCGCGATGTTATCATGTAAGTGATGCACTTTTTTTGGAGGATCTCATTTCGGTTCCTCAAAGAATTGGCCCTCTGATGGCGTTACAATACAAAGCTTCGCCGCTTGATGGCCGATGGAGAGTGGTCAAAAGAGGTTTGGATTTCCTCATTTCTTTGCTGACGTTACTTATCCTCTCACCAATCTTGTTGCTTATTGCGATTGCTATCAAGCTGGATTCTCCAGGTCCCGTCTTGTACAGACAAACGAGAATTTGAAAAAACAAACAACCCTTCACCTTCATCAAATTCCGTAGTATGTTTACGCACCTTTCGTTATGAGCGAAATATGGGGGCGAGGACGCAGCCAAATTATATCAAGATCTTATCGCTAGCGATGCCAACGTAAGAGTGGGAATTCTCTCCAAGATTGCCGATGATCCCAGAGTGACCAAAGTTGGGAAATTTTTGCGCCTCACCTCACTTGATGAACTTCCTTCATTACGGCTTGTACTTATTGGTGAGATGTCGCTCGTCTGACCTAGACCACATATGGAACATGAAGTCGACCAATACGATCGTCGACAAGAGAGACTCTTTAGCATCAAACCCGGCATCACGGGCTACGCCCAGCTCTTCGGGAGAGACAAACTCCCCTTCGACGAAGAAGCCAAACTCGACCTCTACTACATCCAAAACCGATCTGTCGCTATGGATATCTATGTCTTGGTAGGGACGGTGAAAGTGGTATTTGCAGGGAAGTAGACGCCAACGTCATCCTGAGGCGAAGCCGAAGGATCTCCTGATTGATGATCGGAAAGACTAAAGATTTTAGAAACTAGAAACCAGACTCCAGAGGAAATTATCTATTGTTGTTCGCACTTTTTACAAAGGAGGTGAAGGGTAATTTAGATATGCTTCCTTTTCATCACTATCTTTTATTAATTTATCTAGTTCTTTTTTTTCTCTCCTAATTCTTTCTATAGGTGTTTCTGGTGAATGAATTTTCTCATCTTTTCACTTTTTTCGTTGCTTAAATATTGCTACATATTTTGGATCCTCAGAGAAATCTTTCCGGTGCGCCAATACATCATCCAATTCTATATAGTCTTGTCTCAACTCAAAATGTTGGTGAAGTCTAGCAATCTTTGAGGTGACCTCACTTTCATCTGGTGCTACTTCTTCAAGCTTGCCGATTCGGCTATCTGGACCAAATATGCTTTTAATCATTCATATTTTGTTGTGATTATTATTATGATAGTACTCATAACGTAACATGGAGCTTTCATTCCTTGATTCTATGTATACTTCATTATTTTCACGACATTTGAGAGTAATAATATCTCATATTGTATTCAATACTAACTCATCACCAGCAACAAGTCCTAGTTTTGGTATAATGAAATTGATTTTATCTGCTATTTCTTTTTTCAGATAATCCTCTTCTGAAAGTAGTATTCTTTCTTGCGCTAACGGTAAAGTAGATTCAGGTAGCTGACAACTAGTCAACCCTGAAGCCAATGCTCATGTCATAGCTAAACCTACAAGAAATGATTTATTTTTGTTGGGTTCTTGAGAAGCGGAAGGGGTGACTGGTATAGTAGCATTTGAATCCATACTGTCATCTTGATGCTCAGAGTTAGAATTATCATAAATAGCATCAAATTCCTGTTGTGTGAGATCATTCTTTCCCATTATTGAAACAAAATGAAATAAAAAACTAATATAATTATACTCATGGGGGAGGATTTGTCAATTTTTCGGAGAGAATTATTTATTTTATACTACCTACTAACGGCGAATCTTATCTTGTGATTTTTTGTATTATTACTATACTAATCCCATTTAGGAAATTGCAACTTTTTCACAAGTTCAAAGTTACAAAACCTAAATTGGTTAGCATAAACTGAATCATCCAGAAAATTTGCAGAATACAAATTTTCATGGAGGTTCAGTATATACTTTTTGTTATAAACACGAGTATTTTTATTATACGACAGCATCAACATGCCTTATACTGCCTATGTGACACAGTGACCACTTATGTATGTAGCGACATGCCTTGAAAATGGTGTAGTTTCACAAGGTGAGACTCCCCAGGTTGCACTCAAAAACCTTCAAGAGGCAGTGTACGCATATAATCTTG
>JAYREU010000031.1:0-1612 GCA_041908765.1 Candidatus Absconditabacterales bacterium | reverse complement strand
ATATAGTAGACAACATCTCTGAAACTTGAGAGCAGCTTATTTCGTTGATATACTCAAAAACGTGATCAAACATGTTTGTCACTTACCCGTGAAGCATGTAATGAATATTACTGACGTGGGTCACTTGACAGGGGACAATGAAGGAGATGCTGACCATGGAGAAGATCGTATGGAAAAGTGAGCTAGACAACAAGGCATTACTGCTCGAGATGTTGCGGCTAAGTTCACTGCCATTTATGAAGAAGATCTCAACTTGTTACGTATCGATCCTTTTGACGTTATGCCCAAGGCAACTGATCATATTGCAGAGCAAATTTCACTCATTCAAGAACTCGAAAACAAAGGATATACGTACAGTATCCCTAATGATGGCATCTATATGGATACTTCCAAGATATCAGGCAAAGACACCTCGCCCTATGGTGTTCTTTTGGGAGAAAAACATCTAGCTGGTCTTGAGCATGGCGCAAGAATTACTGACAGTGGCAAAAAAAATCCCACAGATTTTGCTTTATGGAAATTCAATACAACAGGCAAAAAACGTGATATGGAACGAGAGAGTCCTCGAGGTGTAGGCTTTCCCGGATGGCATATTGAGTGTAGCGCAATGAGCATAAAATACTTGGGGACACATATTGATATCCATACCTGAGGTATGGAGCATATCGCAGTCCATCATACCAATGAAATAGCGCAGTCCGAATGTAGTCATGCACACATACCACGAGTGAATTATCGAGTCCACTATCAATGGCTCATGATGAATGGCAAAAAAATAGCAAAGTCAGATGGGAATGTTGCCTTTTTGAACGAAGTGCTAGAACGTGGGTATTCGCCCTTGGATATGAGGTACTTTTATTTGCAAGCTCATTATAGATCTTTTCAAGATTTCACCTGGGAGGCACTCGAAGCTGCCAAAAAGGCAAGAACAGGGCTCATGAAAAAAATAGCCTGAGGACTGACACCAACTCCTGCGCAAGAACAAGAAATCATCGAAGAACTCCTCAATGATCTCAATACGTGAGGCGTGCTCGGGAAATTACATACCTATGGCTGTCCCAAATGGTTGGATGAGTACGTTCTCAAACTGGATTTGTTTGCTTTGCCAGAACAAGTTGCAGTTGTTGTACCACATGAGATAGAAGCACTTGCAGCCCAACGTCGAGAAGCCAAGCAAAATAAAGATTTTGCACAAGCTGATAGTTTACGCAAGCAAATAGAAACTGCATGACGAACTATTATCGATACGCCCACCTGATGGACACGAGAGAAATAAAGTACAATAGATAAAAACTCCTTTTAGTACCCCCTCATCGACCTTTATGTTCAGCACCAAAGATACAGATACCTATGCAATACGTTTCATCGATTTTTTGAAACAGCCCAAAACAACGGGGGCTATTGGTGATTATGGAGAACACTCCATTCACAATGGTCTCAAGGATATCGATCGAAAAAATACCCATACTATCTTGGAAGTTGGTCCTGCTAAAGGAGCAACTACAGCGTATATACTCGCACATCGTGCACCACAGAGTTTTTATGAGTGCTGTGAAATCAATGAGGAATTTTGTGGTGTGCTCAAAGAGAGATTTGGTGAACAATTCCCTGT
>JAYREU010000030.1:0-12747 GCA_041908765.1 Candidatus Absconditabacterales bacterium | reverse complement strand
TATAACAAAATATCCGCCGCCATGAGGATAGGATAATTGAACGTCCCGACACTAATTTCATCCTCTTTGCCTGCATCTATTGCGGCTTTGAATGCGTGCATGCGTTTCATAAATCACATATTGGTGACGCATGCTAAGACCCGCATCAATTGCGTATGTGCGCTGATATCTGACTGATTGTAGATAAGTACTTGTTTGGGGTCAAGGCCACAGGCCAAATAGGTTTTGACGGTAGTCAGGGTATTTTTGCGGATAGCTTCAGCATTGTGAAACTCGGTCAATGCATGAAGATTGGCCACAAACATAAATACACGCATATCCTCTTGGTGGCTTAGGCGTACCATTGGCTCTACTGCGCCAAAATAATTGCCTATATGTAATTGGTCTCCTGTGGGTTTGACTCAGGTCAATACACGTTTTTGCATGGAGTGAAAAGAGATAAATAAGGTACAGCCAAGATACGCATCTTATAAAAGAATACAACCTGTGAACATGCAAAATAGAGTATGTAAAATGTATCAAAAAATTTGACACTTTCATCTATTCTCTATATAATAATATGCGTATTCTCTTTTTGAATTCTCGTACTCAATGCAAAAAACACAAAGTAAAAGCCTTATTTCATCACATTACCCGGTCAAATCACCGAGATACTTTTTGCGAATTGTATGCGCAAGTTCTTTGTTCATTTGTGTACAACCAGGAAATGTAGTTTTTGGGCAGGCTGTCTGAGTAACTTCTCTCCAATGAATAAATGAATATGCATGCTCCTTAACGCTTGATGGGATCGTTGGCAACAACATACTCAATATTGGAGGTGAGCTCTTTACGAATCTCACTACTCTCCAGTGATCAGCGTATGCAGAGCAAGCGAGTGATCTCGAGATAGACGGAGATGTAACTCCAAATGTTATTGGTTCAATTCCTGCAATGCAACAAACACTTATTCCCTTCTCGCTTACACCAGGAGATGGTATCAAAAATGTATGGTTTGGCACACTAGACACTTCGCAAAATGAGGCATGTATTACTTTATATCAAGTACAACTGGATCAAACTCCTCCCAATACAAGTAGTCCAATAGTTCCAAACAATATGACGGTAATCACAGATACAAATCTAGTGCTTAATCGAAATGCTTCAGTAGACACTTGAGTAGGATTTGCGGATTATCAAATCTATATATCACGTGATATATCCTTTCCTCCTAATGATACCTATACATTTATTTCTACTGCTACCAGTGCGACACTCGTCACGCCACTCTATCTCAGAGGGTCACAGTATCGACGTGTAGAAGCCAGAGATTTATTGGGGAATGCGGTGATGTCAAATCCATGGACCTTCACCTACAGTCCTTACGTGCCAACAGGGTGACCAAACACACCCACTACCGAAAATCCCACAACGCAATCAGTAGCCGTATGTGGAAATGCAGTACAAGAAGGTAGTGAATTATGTGACGATGGAAACATTACCAACGGAGATGGGTGTAGCGCAACTTGTACCACTGAACCAACGCACTATTGTGGTGATAATGACATAAATCAACCTACAGAACAATGTGATGATGGAAACATTGCCAACGGGGATGGATGTAGTGCACAGTGCCAAACTGAGGTAGTTCCAATCTGTTGAGATGGCAGTATCAATCAACCTTCTGAGGCATGTGATGATGGCAATCTCACCAATGGTGATGGTTGTAATTCATCGTGTGCGTATGAACCTATCATTGTCCCGATCAGTACCTGCTGAAATAGTATTGTTGAAATTGGTGAACGTTGTGATGATGGCAATACCAGTAATAACGATAATTGTAGTACCGATTGCGCACCCCTCTATACTATGTACTGTGGTAATGGTATTCGTGAAGGCGATGAAGTTTGTGACGATGGCAATACTACCAATGGTGATAGTTGTAGCGCACAATGTCAAAGAGAACGAGGTGCATTCTGTGGTGATGGCATGATAAATCAGCCAAATGAAAATTGTGATGACGGCAATAGATCAGAAGCAGATAACTGTGGTATCAACTGCCAGAGTGGTGGTCCTGTCACTTGTGGCAATGGAAACTTGGATGCTGCAGAACAATGTGATGATGGTAACCTCACCAATGGGGATGGCTGTAGTCAACGTTGTACCAATGAAACTACTCGTTTTGAAAATGAAGATACCTTTGAAACCGACATCCCTGATACAGCTACCAAAACAGAAGGTGGTCCCTGAAATGGGCAGACTGATGGCACTACGACGAATGATCTTGGAACAACTGATAGCATAAAAATTGGGAAAAAACCTAGTACACAGCAAAAACCAGATCTCATTACTGAAAAGTTAAAAACTGTTGATGAGTTTAGAAAGTCCCCTCGTTGGTCTGAACGCGAACTTTTCGAAGAACAAAAATTTGGCACACAAAGTGCTAAAGGATGAAAAAATGGTCCACTCGACGAACATGCAGCACCTTACCGTTCAACACCACATCCACGAGGTGGTTTGACTGGAGGTAAGTCATTTGCCAAGATTACTGGCATGAGTATCCTCGTTTTCTTTGTACTCTGATACGACGTAGATACCTACAAAGTTCGATATCGTATGATGCTCTTCAAAGAACCCGTGATGGTGAAAGAACACCTCACCTATTATCGCTCATGGAGAGAGGAAGGGTAAAACAAGAAAGCACACAACGCGGCATTGCATGCAATTGTTTTAGAGGACGAATCCCGCAAACCATAGGTTGCGGGACAATTATATCAATCAATAAAAGTTTCATTACATTCACTTTTAGTGAAGATATAAATAAAAAAGCCCCGCGATACGCGGGGCTTTCAACGTTTTGGTTATCACGAAGATTACATTTTAACAACTCTCGCTACGTATCTCCACGTCTGTGTCTTTATCACCAAAGTGTAAACACCAGGTGGATACAAACGCATGTCTACGCGCAATACATCATCATGTACCTCATAACTCAAGCAGTTAGGAACTTTCCCTCCTGACTCGAGATGGATGAATAATGCTTGGGGGACAACTTGGGGCAAGGTAATGTGTACATAGTCATTAGTAGGATTGGGTACTGCAGTGAGCACCGTCCTAGATAATTCATATGCAAGGGCTTTTTGGTACAATGAATCAATAAACTGTAGGTCGAAGTCGTTACTTCGTTTCATCAGCTGTCGATCATCTCCCGAGAAAGCCCCTGTACTTGACCCATTCACATCTCCTCGTTTGATACCGATGAAATGCTCGTTCAATCGTGAAACAACCAGAGGTTGTATCTTGATCTCTTGAGGACAATTCCACGGATTACTTGGATCGGGGAAGATATACGCAGTTGGCACAAACATCCAGGAAGAATGACAGGAGAAATCAGTGGATACGCCAAGTATAAGTTTTCTGATCTCTGCGATATCTGCTGCAGTGATTGAACCACTACAATTCACATCCCCAGCAAGTAATTGGTAGGGACTAAATGGTTCATTTCCTAAAATATGCCTCTGGATTTTGACAATATCTGCTGTACTCACTCCATCGAGTGGATCACCTTGTTTACTTGGACGAATCGTATACGTACCTTTCATCAATTGCGTATACAAATAGGTGCTAGTTACCAAAGTGTCACGTGCATTGAGTGCGACAGTCACTTCCTCAAGCGGTTTCCCTGACAACGAACGTAATGTACCACCTATGTTCATCGTATCACCTGGAGGACACCAACCACGATTATCTTGGATTATCACTTTGGTTGTGCAGAATGACTTATTGCCATGACAATCGATCACCCACATCTGTACCTCATTTTCACCAACGTCTGCACAGGTAAATACCCGTCCCATGACCAGTGAATCACCGGAGAACGAAAAGGTAAGTGTACTATCGTGACAACAATCATCATACGATCCTTTGTTCAAATCCTTTGCCCAGACACCGACCATAATTCCCATGGCCCCCATATTCCCCACGGTAGTAATTATACCGTTTGAACAATATGGCGTCGGTGGTTTTCTATCCACGACGGTCACCGTAGTTTTACAAGTAGCCGTATTGCCACAACTATCCGTCACCACATAGGTGATGTGATGTGTTCCAATGGGATATTTCCCACTCGCATCAGCGCCTTTGTTGGTGCTATATTGACCATTGTTGGTAATATGTAGTATACCATGACAGTCCTTAGCAAGCACAGGTGGCAACTTCACATTAACCAAGCTAGAACATGCACCAAAATTCCCTATCGTCGTATCAGCAGGACAATAGACAATCACTGGTAATGTCGTGTCTTTTAACACAATACGTTGTACATGCCTATACCCTGGGCCAGGCTGACAGTTGTCGCTGACCAACCAGGTCCGTTCAATGATTGCACAAATCCCAAACTTGGGGTTTGGAAACATGATACGTCTATCATTAGGCACATACACCACTATGTCATTGTAACATCCAGGCTCCACCCATCGAGGTCTCCCCGTCAGCGATGGATCCGTGTTCCATGTACATCCTATCAACGTATCATCTTTGGGCCACGTGATATCACTTTCGCTAAATCGACTTGGATTGATGATATAGATAGTCTGTTTGCAAGTAGCCGTATTTCCAGATGCATCGGTTGCTGTCCAAGTACGCATGATCGTCCCGCTCTTGCAAGCATTGATATTGATCATACGATCTTCTCGCAACGTAAATCCGCACTCTTCTTTTATCGTAGGTCTACCAATTGTGTCTAGGATCGTCGTATCAAAAATACTACAATCTACCGCCAAATCTGGTTCACATTCGATGCGTGGAGGTCGTTTATCCTGTACTTCTACTTCTATCATACACTCATTAGAATCTAGTGGATCACAGTAGCTTTTGACAATGACTCTCACCATCACGCGTTGCCCCACATCTCCACAACAAAATTCAACATCTTTTCCCGTACTTACCCGATCCATCCGTTGGACTATGATGATTGTAGAATCACAACATAATCCTTGGGTGATAGGTTTGAAAGTTTTGGCAGGTATTGTTGTACAGGAATCACTTAACACCACTACTTTTCCTTGACTGCAGATGAGACTAAACCCTTTTTTCTCCTTGACCCGCAACTCAAACGAACAAGAGGTGCTATTACCGCATGCATCAGTCACTACGTACACTATGGTATGTTTGCCTGGGCGAATGCCCGTGAGCAGACCACCATTAGTCCGTAAATTTCCATACTTCGAAAATACCTCCACATGCGTCTGCGTACAATTATCCACATAGGCTATCGGCAAAACATTGAAATCAAATTCACAGATACCTTTGGGAAGCTCTATCATCGTGTCTCGCTGACAACGAGTGATGACTGGTCTCACGGTATCAATCTTCACTACATAGACCAAAAAGCTATCCTGACAAGTGCTTTCCCAAAGCAATAGCGAAGCAGGTTGGCACTCATCATCCAATTCCAAGATGGTTCTTGGTCCCGTCCACGTACAGCTTTTGCCAATCACCTTGCATGAGGTCACTAACCGAAAGCCAAAAAAGTCCATCAAAGAGAGTGACCTATTCGGGTAGATGGGTTTGTTGCCGTACAGTTGGATCTGATATTTCTTCCCCTTGACCATCGGAAGATCTATAAAGAACGGTACCCAAAATGCTGTATCACGGACATGTTTCGACAACACGGGCGTGACTAAGGTCTTTTTGAGGACGCCATCTTCATACACTCTGACTACCACCTCTTGGATATTGTTGGGGTCTTTGACGTTGGAGGGAGGTTGGTTGTCATTTACATTTTCCAGTGGTAAGAAGAAGTTCATCAGTAGTGAGTCCAAATTGCTTGCGCCCTCTGGATCAATATCCACATAGACAATACTGCGAGGATTATCTTCGGCTCGTACGCAGTAAGCGATGGGATAGCCTCCTTTTTTGGAGATGTTGTTGCAACTGTTTCTCCCCAACACGGAATCCTGGTGAAGCTTGGCCTTTACGCACGCACCTTGCAGTGCCATACCCTTTTTCAAATCATCAACTACACAAGGTTTGAGCGCAAAATCCAGCACTTCAAAGGTGTCCTTGCCATAGGGCGGAGGGGTAAGTCTAGTCGTATCAAACTTCCCGTTACAAGGTAGGTAAACGGTAGTGTCAGCGCCAAACATGTTACCCATCAGTTGGAGCAATTCTTCATTTCGTAGCGTATACGTGATGAGTACAGCTGCTCCATCCGCTGTATCTACAAGAAGCGTCGTGCTGGTGACATCGTCACCAACGGGGTCTTCTTTCACTTGCGCCTGCGCAAGATGAAAGGCAAAACAAATAAGAGAAAGTAATACAAATTTTTTCATCATAAATTTTTAAATTTTTTAGTTTGGGAATGTTAAAGATTACGCGGAAAGTAATACATACATACTATTTACAAGAAAGCAATAGTATTTTTCTGTTTTGGAGAAAATAGGAGGATAATTTTTGGCTCCAAGTCGGCAAAATTAGGCAAATAATTGCATTATATCTGCATTTTTTATATACTTTGGATAACTTTTATTTTGTTTCTCCATCGTGATATGAAGAACCTCTCTCTCTTTTTAGCAGTACTGCTTTTCATTTCTGGTTTTGGGCAAGTGCTTGCTCAAGAAGTAGATCTTGGAGACATTTCTGTGGCATTTTGTAATGATCCTGATGCTCCCCAAGGCACCAAATCACTACAACTCAAAACCAAAACGGGTGTACCTACTGATATTTGTATGTTTTTGAGCAACAAAGGGAATCAGCCACTCAAAATGTCTATCAACTTTGTAGATGGTACGGTCACTGCTGACAGTGATCAAAAGAAAGCATGTCAGCCAGAAGGTGTGAAAACACAGTTTGGACAATACGTTACCTTGGAGCAAGACACCTTTGAAATTCCTGCACAACAAACCATCAAAGTCAATGCTACTGCTACCTTCCCCGATGGCATGGCTGGTATGAACTATGGATGTGTCACTTCACAAATTATTTCAGACGCTCCTGCACAAGCTGAAGGAAATATGTTTACCATTCAAACACGTAGAGCTAATTTCGTTGATGTGCTTGTTGATGGTACGGTAGAATTGGGTGTTGAGCTTGTTCCACAAGCAGCAAATGAGATTTATACCAACCTCTCAGATAACCCCAGTGTTGCTATCTATCAAGACCTAGGCACCAAAGAGTACGTCGCAAACGTCACCTACAAAAATGTTGGTAATATTTCACAAGAAATCAAAGTAGTAGGTACCGTTGCTGGATATTTCACGCAAACTGCATTGCCTGAGCAAACGAGAAAAGTACTCCCCAAACAAGAAGCAACCTTCACGTTCATACTAGATAAAACACAACTACCTTGGTACAAAGGTAATATCCAACTCGCTTTACAAGCAACACATACTCCTCTCTTCGACTTTGATCTCCCGAGTGTAACAGAAGATATGAAAACGCCAAAACAAATTATTACTCAAGCATCATTTATGCTCATGCCTTGGATCTTGATAGGAAGCGTAGGTGGATTGTTGCTCCTCCTTATCATTATCTCATTAGTTGGCAAAAGTAAGTATGCACACGGGACAAAAAAGACTGCAACCAAAAAAGCTCCTGCGAAAAAGGCAGTCGCTAAGAAAACTCCTGTAAAAAAAGCTCCTGCGAAAACAACTACCACCAAAACTACTCCTCGCCGCAAGAGCGCTGCATAAACGAAGTCTGTAGTCCCCTCCTCCTTTGTGACCTTTTCAAACCAAAACATAATGTACTTCCCGAACGCATCTCCTCTTCTTTCATCAAAATCGGGCATTGGAATGCTCTTGGGAAGTATTTTGTGTTTGACGACACTGAGCGTTTGAGCAGCACAACAACGTACAACTACTATTAGCCTCACCTTATCGAATACCTATAGTGGTGAACTCTCTTTAGTCAGTCCTCAGTGTCTTTTGTCTGGTATACAGTACATCAATTATACAGGCACAATCGTAGAATTGACTGCCACTGCACCGGTTACTTTCACCTTGAGTGGTTCCATGGTAGTAGCAACTACAGGTAGTATACTCAGTTGATGAACTACGCAAGTTTCTGTAGATTTTCTCACTGGACAAACAGGTCATACCCTCAGAGCACAATTGATGCGCAACACAGAGTGGTTTAATACAACTCCGCGTTTCTTCACGATAGATGAAACACCTCCTGCCTGACCTTTGACGACACAAAGACCAAGAACTCTGAGAAATGACACCGTTTGGTTTGTATGGTCAGGTGTAACGGACGATCTACCTGTTTCATATAGATTGGTCATAGCACCTGAACCTAGTTTTAGTACTGCCTTGAGTTATCTCACAACAGGCACAAGTATACTCTTGGATGATGATGATATCCGAGAAGATGAGCATATTATTTTTTGGTATCTAGAAGTACTTGATTGCGTAGGAAATGAATTAGCAAGCACACCTGGATTCTTCTACTACAACCTAGATGCTGATGGCTGAACTCGCCCCGTGAAGCCCAAAAAAGAGAAAGACCCTCCTGAGGAACCAGATGATACTATTTACGAAGAAGAGACGCCTCCTCTAGATGAACCGACTGACGAGCTTCCTCCCGAGGAAGCACTGCCTGAGGAACCACTCCTTGAAGAAGACCTTTTTGAGGATAACCCACTAGAAGAGGCAGTACCAGAACATCTTGCTGCCCCTTGGTGGAGTGACTGGTTGCCGTTTGCCAATGATCAGCCACCTATATATGCATCCAAAGTCCTCACTCCAGCACAACGTCAAGCAGCAAAACTCAAAGAAAAGCTCAAAAATGCACCCTATCCGTTAGATTTCTTTCCACAATTAACGATTTTACCTCAAATTGGGGATATTCCTGAGCATAATGCCGCATATGACCCGTATAATACACTCATTCTCCTGATTAGGCAACTTCCACCTCGTTTCAGCACAACTTCTCTGTATGAAGCCCTAGAATACCTCATACATGTCCGTTATTTGGGCCTGATACTCATTTTTGGCATTTTGGGCTTTGATGTTGAACGGGTTCGCTATAGATTACTTTTTTGTGACAAAATTCATTTTTATCATGTAAAAATTTGACATTTAAGAAAAAAGTATATATAATGATTATGTATTTATTTTGTAAACAAAAACACATGTTTAAAAAATCATTAGGCGCCCTTGCTCTCGTAGCAGGTGTCACTACGGTTGTAGGTTTTGCGTCTGCGCAACTCAATACAATCGTTGAAGTGGAATTGTTGCCTGGGACGGTTTCGATCTTCTCTACAGGTGCGTTCGACTTCGGTAACTACACGGTCTCCTCTTCTGCTCAAACCGTGACTGGAGCGTTCACTAGCTACTTCTCAGTCGAAGACTTGAAAGGTAACAACAGTGGATACTACACAACCGTTCAAATGAGTGGTAACTTGGTAGGTCCTGGTGGAGCAACAATCAATGATGAGAATGTAGCAATGAGCACAACTACAACTGGTGTCACTGTTATCACTGGTACAACTAACCCAAGAGTAGTAGTTCACAATGGTATGATTGCGTTCCAATCACTCGATGCTGCAAGAACTCTTATCAAGAGAGATACTGCTGCTAACTTCGGTGTAGTTGGACACTATGGCACCTTGCCAAACATGCAAGTATTGATTCCTGCATGGACAGCAGTTGGTACCTACACAGGAACATTGGTCTACACACTCTACGAAAATTAAGAGTAGCTAGCTTCGGCTAGACAACAAAAAAAGGAGCTTCGGCTCCTTTTTTCGCATATTCAAAAACCTCATTACTCCTAGTCTTCACGTAATGCTTCTTGGAGCAATGCAAATAAACGATCATACTGTGTTTGATCTGGTGCTTCAATATATACTCTGATCACCGGTTCTGTATTGGATGCTCTGACCAAAAACCATCGATCTGGCCCAAGTACTTTGATACCATCAGTGAGATCTTGGGGAAGATGTACAAACTGTGACTGAATGGTCTGTATTGCAAGCTGTGCATCCGCTACATGGAGATTGACCAAAGCAGGCTTGTAGGTAGGGACTAATTTTGTCAGCCAACTACTCATTGTAGGCTGATCACAAGCTCACTTGACCACCAACAACAATGCCAAAAGTGGTGACTCATGCCCATGCGTCTGTGCAAAACAGAGATGGCCACTCAATTCAATACCAGCTAGCGCATCGTGCTCGTCAAATAACTTTTTGATATGTTTATGGCCAATAGGACTGGGTACTGCTTTACCTCCTAGACGCGTGATGCACGCAGGTAATGCATGGGTACATGAGATATCATATACGATGGTTTTGCCTTGAGGTGCATGACGGAGGAGCTCTTCAGTGAGTCACACCGCCAAGATATCTCCAGGAATGTACTTTCCTTTTTCATCTACACACCCCAGTCTATCTGCATCTCCATCAAACATCGCACCAAACAATGCTCACACCTCTTCTACCTCCGATCACAACTGGTGGTAGTTTTTGGGATCGGTAGTATCCGTCCCATGCTCAGTGAAAAACGCATCTACGTGCGTATTTATCAACAAGAACGTCAGCGGAAGTTGCGATGACAGTGACATCAAGAATTGCTTCTCATATGCGCATGCAGCACCACCCGCACAGTCGATCACGATAGTCGCATGCTGTTGCAAGTCCTTGGCATAGGACCACACGAGTGTCTGCATATCATGTGCACGTGCCAAAACACGTTCTCCCAAGGGATGTTGGCGATGATGTGTGGAGATAAGTAACTGTTCAAATTCATGTGCATCATATGTGGGAAGTTCTGGATAATCCGTCATGAGCTCTGCCAAGACACTAGTAGGCAGTAATTGTCCAGACTGATCTACCACCTTGCATCAGACATATCCCACAGGGTTGTGAGACGCAGTGAATGCAATTCCCAAAGAAAACTGCTCTCTTGCAATTCGATAGAGCATAGCCGTACTACAACATCCCCAGGGATGCGTTTGTCCTGGTGCAGATTCCACAGGAAGGCCTGCATTCACGCATGCTACCTTCCCTGCCAAGGCAACACCTTTGAGAAACCGATAGATAATCTGTGTATTCTCTTCTCTACTATCTGCACCGAAAACGAGTGACGCTTGCTCGCCATAACGCTCGATCAAATGTTTGCCTATATTATATCAGAACGCATAAAAAAATGATTCATCAAGTGGATTATGTCGAAGTGCTCTAATATCATATGCTTTGAAAGCTGAGCTATAATCTGGTGTTTTCATATGTTACTGAAACATAAAGTAATTGATTATAGGTGAAGCAAGATAAAAATAAAGTACAAGTTGCAGTTGTGTACTACTTTTCTACAATACATGTATTTATTTATTGCATACAGATTGATGCCAAGTAAAAAAACGCCACAAACCAAAACGTCCAAAACCACTCCCCACCGTTGAACTAAGCTAGGTACCCCTGAAATTGCATTCTTTGAAAAACTCGTCAACATGCCTTCTCCTACCTGATTTGAGTGGACAGGACAACAGGTATGGGTCGACTATATCAAACCCTATGTAGATGAAGTCATGGTAGATACCTATGGGACAGCCGTCGCTACGATCAATCCAGGCAAAGCCTACAAAGTGGTCATCGAAGCACACTGTGATGAGATTAGTTGGTTTGTGAATTATATTGCTGATGATGGTATTATCACAGTCATTCGCAACTGAGGAAGCGATCATCAAATTGCTCCTGCCAAAAGAGTCCTCATCCATGGCAAAAAATGACCGGTGACGGGCGTCTTTGGACGACCTGCCATTCATACACGTGACTTGGGCAAAGAAGAATCTCCCAAAGTAGAATCACTCTTTATAGATATCGGTGCACTGAGCAAAAAAGAAGTAGAAAGTATGGGCGTCGTAGTCGGGTCGGTCGTGACCTATCCAGATCCATTTATGATGCTCAATAATCGTTACCTCGTCGGTAGGGCCCTCGACAATAGAGCCGGTGGATTTATGATCGCGCAGGTTGCAAGACTCCTCAAGCTCAACAAAAAAAATCTCGACTTCACCCTCCATATCGTCAATAGCGTCCAAGAAGAAATTGGTCTCAGAGGTGCAGAGATGATTGCGCATAGACTCAATCCCGATGTTGCCATCATCACGGACGTTTGTCATGACACCTCTACTCCTATGATAGACAAAAGAAAACATGCTGATACCAAGTGTGGCCTATGACCTGTGCTCTCTGTAGGTCCCAGCGTCCAAAATAACTTGCGTGATTTTGTAGAATCCGTTGCGACGAAGCACAAAATTCCTTTCCAACGTCTCGCTGCTTCGAGATGGACCGGCACCGATACGGACGCATTTGCCTACAGTCAAAATGGTATCGCCTCTGCACTTATTTCACTCCCGTTGAGATATATGCATACGACCGTTGAGATGGTACAGCAACATGATGTAGAAAAAACCATCGACTTGATGTATGCTGTCATCACCTCATTGAAGGCAGGACAAAGCTTTTCGTATTTGAAAGTATAGCCCCTGGGAAAAAGACTCTAGAGTCCAGAAACTAGAATCCAGATAAAAAAAGAAGGAAAACTACTCCTTCTTTTTTTGTATCTGGAATCTGGAGTCTAAATTCTAGTTTCTTCTCTTTACTCCTCCACCAGCTCTGTACCGTAGTGCATTGCTGAGTAGATGTAGTTATTTTCCTCCCCCACTCCGCCTTTTCCTCGCTTTGCTCGTCAAGCGGCTTCGGGGATTCAGAAATAACAATCTATTATCTATTACTCCTCCACCAGTTCTGTACCGTAGTGCATCGCTGAGTAG
>JAYREU010000029.1:0-3588 GCA_041908765.1 Candidatus Absconditabacterales bacterium | reverse complement strand
GGTCTTAGCATGCGTCACCAATATGTGATTTATGAAACGCATGCACGCATTCAAAGCCGCAATAGATGCAGGCAAAGAGGATGAAATTAGTGTCGGGACGTTCAATTATCCTATCCTCATGGCGGCGGATATTTTGTTATACGACCCTGATTTGGTGCCGGTGGGGAAGGATCAAAAACAACATGTCGAATACGCCAGGGATATTGCTCAAAAATTTAATCATCAGTTTGGAGAAACTTTCAAACTTCCTGCACCCTATATCCAAGAAACCGTTGCAACTGTACCTGGTATCGATGGTCGCAAGATGTCCAAATCATACAACAACTATATTGGTCTCTTCGATGATGCTGATACCATTCGCAAAAAAGTAGCGCGCATTACCACCGCTGCCATCCCCGTCGAAGCTCCCAAAGATCCAGATACGTGTCATATCTTTGCACTTACCAAACTTTTTTTGGATGAGCCTCAACAACAAGCTCTTCGTGCTCGTTATCTCGCAGGAGGTGTTTCGTACAAAGATCTCAAAGTAGAACTCAGCGATCTGATCATTGCATTCACTCAACCGTTGATAGAACGTTATCATAGCTATTCAGATGAGCAAATCATCGCGCTCTTGGCGTCTGGTGCAGAGCAGGTGCGTCCATTAGCAGAGCAAAAAATCAAGGATATTTCTGCTAAAGTAGGCTTTACGTTGTAGTTGCAGGATGGAGTATGCGTGTTATCTCACAACCTTCCCTGGGCAACACGGGCTTTTTACGCTTCCTGTAGGTAACTGACAGGAGGGAGATTTGTTGTATCTCCAGGATCAATATGCATTACATCTTGGTACACAGCTGTCTTGTACGATTCCCAAGCAACTTCCCCATGCTCCTCGTAGTGAAATTTTGGAACCAGGGTTGCTCTCCACACACACGCTTTCCTGGGTACACTGGTTTGTAGCACATCGATTCACTACCTATCCGAAAGCGCTCTCCTTGCGGTTGGGTGATGAACTTCTCCCTCTCTTAGCGAGGAAACCTAAGTCTACGAAAAAAAAATCTTGACTGCAAGCAACCACAGATAATTTTGTCACGATTGATAGTTCGTATACATTACAACTTTCCTCACAACCCTATACACAACAGGTAGTAGTTTTTCCTGATGTACGAACTATGATGAACACAATTCCAGATACGTTTAAAGATCTTCCGCATACGTTGTTACTCCATAGTCAATCAACGCCCAAGCAATTGCAAGAAGCATTTCGAGCGTGCAAGACGTGATTAGCAACTACCATCATCACCACCTGATCGCAGATTTTCCATGATCGAACGCATCTCTCCCACTGCCTCGTCGTAGCTCCGCACACGCGATACTATAAACAACAACAAGACCCGAGATATCACACGGTGACCGTACTGCAGGAATTGTGTACACGTCTGGGGATTGTGCTAGAGATGACGGAGGTAGAGGAGTTGAGAGAGGAGAAATAAGATCGTCATCCTGAGCGTAGCGAAGGATCCAGGGAAACGTATTATTTAGTTATTCATTTTTTCCTGGATTCTTCGTCTCGCAATGCTCGACTCAGAATGACGAACTAATTAGACATAATACTCATTAACTTTTCCTACCCAAAATTTGCATATTTTTGTTTTCTGCATACAATAGAGTAATCTTTGTCTTCTTACAAAAATGGTATGGTAACAAATGCAAGCCACAAAGCTTCTTTTCTCCTCAGCTCTGATACGCTCTCTGGGTATGGATTGGATCTCGTTTTTCAAACTGCCAAAGAAATTGGGTTTGATGGCATTGATTTGGCAATGTGGAAAAATTTCGATGCATGGCATATAGAATATGTCCAAACACTCATCAAGAAGTACGATATGCCTATCAAAGTGATTCAGATTTCTAGGAATGTGAATATCAAGGAGATGAATCAAGCTGTTGAAATAGCAAGAGCAGTAGGTGCAGAAGTCATCACTATCAATGCTCCTGAGGTGTTCAATATTTCCTCAGGGAGATTCCTCAGAGCACACCTGCCTGCCTACAAACAACACAACAAGTGAGTAAAGTTTAGTATTATCAATCCAGAACAGTCTAACTATCTTGGTATTATTCCAAAATATTATTTCCAGGACATGGTGCAAATTATCAAGAAACACAAAATGTATCTAGGTCTTGATATAGCGAATATGGAAGAGCAGATCTTGGAAGAGCAGTTCATGAAAAAGATGGCAAACTTTATTCCTTATCTGTCGGTCGTCTATGTCTCTGATGTAGACAAGCACGGTAATACCCATCTGCCCCTTGGTGACGGTATGCTCAAACTGCCTGCGTTATTCAAGAAATTCAAACAACATGAGTTTGATGGATTTTTCTCACTCAAGCTGGAAATTGATAAAAGAGATCTTTCTGATATTGAAAAAGTAGGTCTGATTCTCAAAAAATGTAAGATGCATTATATTGATAACTATCAACACGTGGTGATTGAGTAGAGAGGAGAAATAAGATTTGTGACGTAAGACTTAAGAAATCTCTGAAAAAGTCCTATTAGAGACGCCTGAAGAAATTCGTCAAGGAAGCGTTGTAAACTGGCTTTTCAGGGTGTTTGACAAACCAGGTATTGCTAGAAAAATACCTAAGAATTCAATCTTTCAGAGCTTCCTTAAGAAATCAGGCAACATACTCAAAGCGAGTGTGTTGTTTTTTTATATCGCATTTCTTACTGACATCCATATAAACAATGCATTCATTTCTTTCTCACAACATGGAAAAGTTCTTAGCCTTACTCAAAGCGTCACTTGCGTTCAAGTCGGTATCTACAGATCCTGAGTTTCGTAGTGAAGTAGAAGCATGTGGTGCATGGTTAGCTACCCAAATGCAAGCACATGGTTTCAGTGTGCAGAGTATTACCTGATTTGGGAATCCGCTCATTTATGGGCACTATGTAGTGGATCCTGCATTGCCTACCTATCTGATTTATGGGCACTATGATGTGCAACCTGCAGCGCTAGAGGATGGATGGGCGAGTGATCCGTTTGTACTTCGTGATGATGGTGTGAGGTTATATGCCAGAGGAGTAGCAGACAACAAAGGTCAGCACTTGATCCATCTGGCTACAATTTTTGATTTGATCGAAAAGCAGTTATTGCGTTACAACATCAAAGTACTGATCGAGTGAGATGAAGAAACAGGCTCACCATATATGGTCAATTTTTTTGAGCAGTACAAAGAGCTGTTGGCGTGCGATGGCGTGATTATTTCGGACGGAGAAATCATAGGTCACAGTACGCCGACGATGACCGAAAGTTTCAGAGGAGGTGCAAATATGACGCTCACTATTCAGACAGCAAACACAGATGTCCATAGCGGGATGTATGGCAATATTCTTCCTTCTGCAAGTCACACCTTGCTTCAGTTACTTGCACACCTCTATGATGAGAAATGATTGATTGCCATCCCATGATGGTATGATTCAGTCGCTCCGATAGATCAAACAACGATTGCAAATAATCTGACCATCCCATTCGATACACAAGCACTATTTCAGGCAACTGGAGCCAAAGGAACAGTTGTCCCAGCATGATATGATGCGATGACAGCGAATGG
>JAYREU010000028.1:0-3246 GCA_041908765.1 Candidatus Absconditabacterales bacterium | reverse complement strand
GGGGAAAATGACTGTGCCTGCATCTCTCCCGTCTATGATGATATTTCCGGTATGGATAAAGGCACGTTGGAGGTCGACCAAACGTTCTCTGACGGGCTGGACAGGGACAATATAGTGGAGATCAAGCGCAAGGTTAGTAGATCTGATTTCAGCTTCTATATTCTCGCCATTGAGCAACATATCATCGTGCCCCGTAGTGAGATTATGTGAAAAACTCAAAACTACTTCATCCATGAGTTCCGCTTTTTCAGCATCCGATGCTTCGAGCATCCCTTTACGTTTGATATACAAGGTCACTGCCCTATACATAGCTCACGTATCTAGATAGCGAAACCCCAATTCTTTGGCCACTCCTACAGCTGTTGTCCCTTTGCCAGTGGCGACATACCCATCAATAGTAATCACAAAGGGTGTCGACATAGGACGCAGTGAAAGGATAAAGGTAACTAAGTTAGGCGTGACTAATAAACTGTTGGATTTGCTGTTGGACAATATGTGTCGGCGGTGTTGAGTCAATTTCTATCACAGGATAGACCTGGCGAAATCTCTTGATCATCGGCTCCGTAATCTCATGATATTGTGCAATCCTTCTGGCAATGAGTTCGTCGGTATCATCTGGGCGTCATCTCTCCTTGATCCTTCTGATTGCCTCTGCATCTGGGATATGTAAGTAGATACCTATCATCTCTCTGCGATAACGTTGGCATTCGTCCAACATCAGTTCAAACTGAGACAAACTTCTTGGATAGCCATCCAACAGCATAGACATACCTTTGTCCAAGATCATATAGAAATAGAGCTCAAACAAGGCATTCGTCACCTTATCATCGATCAATTGACCTGATTTCATCGCTTCTTTGAGAAACTCACCTATCAGATTCTCATTTTGCGTCAATCCTCTAAACAACTCCCCTGATGAGAAATACGCATAATCGTTGGGAAATTTCTCTTGCAACAACTTCGCCTGCGTCCCTTTCCCACTTCCCTGAATACCAAACAACAAAACATCTTTCATCTACCAATGAAATGAGCAAATAAAATACGTATCAATCGAACAATTACGCTCCTCTATACGGATTGAGGCGGTGATTGCTATGGGAAAAAGAAAAAAATAATAGCACTCATGTCTTTATTCTGCTATTGACTTTTTAATAAAGATATGTATAAAAAATTACTACTTTTGTGTGTTGCTAAAATAGATTCAATATGACTAAACAAACATGTCTCTATCTCCTCGATGTTGACCCAGATTACTACAAAGTAGGCCTGGCAACTTTGCCCGATCTCAATAGGATACAAGAACACAAAAAGAGTTTTCCAAACTTATCGGTACAAGCTAGCCATCTTTATGCATGAACAAGCAAAAAAATACTCCGTGTATTAGAAAGCAACTTAAAGGTATTCGCCACGAAAGTCGCTGAACTACCTGAGGCATACCAAAAAGTTGATGGCAAAACAGAGCTGATCAAGAAGCAATTCGCTGAAAAGCTCTTTGCACATATCTGATTTTTTGAGGAGCATCACTGTCTACAAAAAGTCCCTCTCAAACTAAAAAAAGCCCCACAAAAGCAACGTACTGTAGAAAAAGATCAAGAAGAAAGACGTGAAATACCACTCAAAATGAACTTCGAAGGAACTACACTAGTTTTGGATGAGGCTACTCAACTACAAGTGAAGATTCTCAATCATTTTATCAATTTCCTACGTGAACATTGAATAAAGACAAGAGAAAAACTACAATTACGGCCAAAAGATGTATGACTTCCTCATACACAAGAGGGGTATATTATATTATGCAATGAAGTTAATAGATTTTCTGTACAAAATCATAAAGTTACACTTGATGATGGAAGATCATGATTCGGGTTAATCATAAGCGGCACATCCAGCCTATCAAAAAGTGAATTTGTGAAGAAAACTTTAGCACAATTAGAGCCAGGACTATATGTTAAAGCTGATTTTGTATTGGGAGATTTCCATGAGTTTCTTATAAACACAAAAGAAGTAGTCTGCAAAAAAGAGATCTCTCAAGAAGAGTTAGCACAAAAGATGCCACATTGGGAGAAAAAGCAGAAAGATTTTATAGACTGGGATGATGAAAAAAATGGAATACAATTAGTTATAATGTAGCAGCGTATATGCCTCGTATACAAAAGGCCTTGGACAATGTCCAAGGCCTTTTTTTTCGTATGATAATATTATCTCTTTGACCATTGTGGGCTCTTGCGCGCCTTTTTGAGACCTGGTTTCTTGCGTTCTTTGACTCTAGGGTCTCTTTTGAGTAAGCCATGTGGCTTGAGGGTGAGTCTGTACTCTTCTTTGAAATCGACGAGTGCTCTAGCAAATCATAGTCTCATAGCCTCTGCTTGTCCCATCATACCACCACCGGTGAGTACAATCTCTGCATCAAATTGCTGCTGAGACTTGTCTCCAATGATAGTGAACGGCAAAAGTGCATCCTCTACCAAATATCCATGTCCTCCAAAATAATCCTGGAGAGAATAGGTAACTTCACCTTTCTTGACAGAGATTGTGCCCTCGCCTTTGGGATAGAGTTTGACTACTGCTGTAGCCATCTTTCTTCTGCCGACGGCATAGTGATATTTTCTAGCAGCTGCTTTGACCATGATAAACAAACAAAAAGAATAAAATGTAAGATAAGCTTATTTCTCGAGAGCAACCAACGGTTGATTTGCATAGGTATGAGATTCTGCGAAGAGTTTGAGTCTCTTGAGTCTTGGTTTGCGGAGTTTGTTCTTGGGGAGCATACCTTTGACCGCCAACATAATTACTCTATCAGGATGTTTGTTGAGGAGATTGGTCAAGATTGTTTCCTTGAGATGTCCTTTGTGTCCACTATGCGTATAGTATACTTTGTCAGTGAGTTTATTTCCCGTTACGACAATTTTGCTCGCATTGCTGACGACCACAAAATCACCACAGTCCCACATATCACAATAGTATGCCTTGTGTTTACCAAGCAATCTATTGCTAATGATGGTAGCTAATTTACCCAAGGTCAATCCTGTAGCATCAATATGCCACCATGTCCTGGTTTTTTGGATGTGATCGGGATGTACCCAGAGGGTTTTGTTGAGATTATCTCCTGTTAACTGTAACTGCATTGTGGAAACCAAAGGAATAAAAAGAACTAATGAGTAGATATGCTTACATTAACTTCACCAATACTTGCATCGCGTTGTCACCAGCTCTTGGTGTCGTCTTGTAATCAACTACAAATCAAGC
>JAYREU010000027.1:0-3449 GCA_041908765.1 Candidatus Absconditabacterales bacterium | reverse complement strand
CTGAATCATCCAGAAAATTTACATTTTGCAAATTTTCATGGTGGTTCAGTATATAAAGAATTTCTTAATGCTTACGTATGTAGCGGTTTTCAGAATATATTTCAGATGCAATCACCTTTTTTCAAACAACTTCCCACAGCACTTCCTCCCTGACCAACGCATCGTGCGTTAGCGCCTTTTCGTCCGCAAGCTGAACATGTCGTTGGATTATTGAGGAACGAGATTGCCAACAGAGTAGCTCAGATATTACAAGTGCAACCAACGGATGGACTGTTTGCAAACGCAGAAAAAAACCAACAACTTAGTGCAACCATACAGGCAGCAGAGCGAGTGTATGATCAACGTTTTAGCGGCAAGTTACGGGAAGTTGCAAAACAAGATTTTATAACGTGTGCACAGCATGCTTTATGCGTCTCATTTTTGCAAGAGCAGAATGAGAAATCTATCCCTCAAGATGCAGTCTATACGCGTCATGGTATAGCATTCGTAGATCATAGTGTCGTCCAAGCAGTGCAGATGCGTGAGCAGATGAGTGGTGAACAACTCGCTATTGCCAAACAAAAAAAAGCAATCCAACGTGCCTATCATACGAGAGTGACTAAACTCTTTCGTGAGAGAGAAGATGAATTGATGCGTCATCGTCACCCTGCTATTACCGACGATCAACTTGCAAAGAGACATACACAATGTAAGTCATATCATTTTTCAACGGTCAAGAAAAAATGGGAGACATATATCCAAGAGCATCCACTCACCGATGAGAAAGAATGGCTTCGTACTTTTGCTACACGAATGTATCGTGACCATATCAAATTTGCTGAGCGATGAGATTTTTTGACGTTGACCCGTCATGCGCTTCACCAACGACACATAGATCCGCGCGAGGTGGAGCATGCAAGACAACTTATTCACTATCGCTGACAATATGTGCTGCGTCTCGCAAGCGAGCCAAGAGCGAGCGTTTTCTCTCCCCAAGAGCTTGATGAGCGAGAAGAATACTTCAATACCAAATATCGTCACTTAGCTAAAGAGGGACGTGCATATTGTGCTGATTTGTACCATCGTGTTCGTGCTATACAACAACATGGTATGTCTACGCAAGAAGTTTATCATGCACTTACCCAGTTGCCCATATATGCACCTACCACGGTAGAGCAGAAGCCACCGGCACCTGATCTTTTCCCGCACTATCCCAAACGTCAAAAGAAGACACGTGTTTCTTTCTCTGAAGCAGTGACGCGTGTGATCGAGGCACATCCTCATCGCTATGAACAAGATATTCTGTGGCAATTATTTTTCCGCTACAATTATCGACACAAACACATCAAACCATTACCCCAAGAGCTACAGCCACAAGCAGAACAGGCCTACCGCAAACGTAAGCAACGTGAACGAGAGCAAAAAACAGCTGACACAAAACGTCCTTCACTTGGACCCGATTTGTTCCAAGGAGAAACAGTCCATGATGAGAAGTTGATAGACTTTTTGGCAGGACGTATTTCGTGGGTAGGGAAGTAAATCAAAGCAACAAAGCTCCAAAATACAAATAACCAAATCTCCCTTATTTTTTGTATTTTTGCCATATTTCTCTATACTTAACGTAGAGGTCTGTCGTGCGATGCACCAGGCGTTACGTTTAGATCGGTAAGATTGGATGAAACAACCAAGTGAGCATCCTTATCTGGATGCGGTAGAACAAGCATATCATACCTTAGCAAACGACGCTAAGGCAATTGTCGAGCGAGGAGAAAAACGACGAACTGACAAATTGTCACCAGATACTATACATCAATTCAGTGTCAAACATTTGCATCTCACCACCTATAAACACTGCTGGGAGTTTTTGAGAAATCAGACGCAGTTTGCTTTTGCCAAAACCCATCAAGGTATCTATGATCTGCTGCGAGAGATGAGAGCACTACGCCATCAAGAATGATCATTTGAACAAGCACTCAAAAAAATACAAAACAAATATCATATCAATGGTCCTTATAGTGCCAACATCATGCATGTCATCCGTGTCTTGTGAGGTAAGGGGCAACACATGTTGAAGCAGTTGATAGAAAGTTTCCAGGAGAGTACGCCAGCCTTGGAGATGCATGAGCAAACACTCACTACCAAGGAAAAAATTATTGATACATTAAGTCCACCAACTAACCAACTTGAACTTTTCCCAAAAGAGGATGACCATCCCAAAAAAACAGCGTCTCGTCCTACCCACAAATCTAAACATCCGTACTAATTAATTTTTTATTGTCTTCGCATCTGCATGCAAACACTCGTCTATACTGATGAAAAAACGGACAATAGATTTTTTCAACTTGTCTTGTGATTTCAACCGAGTGATGGTGTTTTACTTGTCGATGAGCAGGACGACCAAGTGCATATCACCGCATTTCTTGATCCGAGATATGCGACAATTCCGCATACGATCCCTGATCATCAACTCACGGCAATTTTCGGCAAATCGGTCATCCATGATCGCGTCATACGTCAGTGAGCGTTACAACCTTTGCTGGAGCAACTGATTGATCCAGAGCAACTCCGTATCGATGCAAGTCATTTGCCGTATACGGTCGCACAGCGTCGACTCGCCTTATGGCCACAGGCGCAAGTAGTCAATGAGTGGAATGGGCAACTCAGACTCATCAAGACGCCACACCAACTCGCATATATCAAGTCTGCTGTCGAGAAGACGGTCTTACTTTTTCAACGACTCGAACAATTGATTAGTTCATGAGCATTGCTCGGCAAGACCGAACGTGCGGTGCGCATGATGTTGTTGTCCAAGGCATTGGATTTCGGTCTCGAAGACGAGGCTTTCCCCGCGATCGTAGCAACCAACGCACATAGCGCAATCCCGCATCATCGTAGTGACACGACGCATATTAGTGCAGGACCGTTGCTCATAGATATGTGATTCCGTTTTCAATGACGATGTAGTGATCTCACCCGCACCTATCGAATTGGTGATCCTGATGAACGTTATGACGAATTTCAACGCGTCAGTGCAAAAGTACGTGAAGCGCATGATACTGCAGTGACTGCTTGTAGAGTAGGGAGTGCTATTAGCCATGTCGAGACTATGGCGAGGAATGTCTTGGCAGATGCACAATTAGCTGAATATTTCACGCACAGTATCGGTCACGGTGTCGGACTCGATGTCCACGAACAGCCCTATCTCCACGCAAAAAATACGAACAACTTCGCTGCAGGTATGGTCTGCACGATCGAACCTGGAGTCTATTTTCCCGACCAACGAGGGGTAAGATATGAGACAGATGTGTTGATTACGGATGCAGGACCGGAGGTATTGGGAGGAGCGTAAGGATAAGGCTAAGGATAGGGATAAGGATAAGAATGAGAAAATAGATTCTAGAAAACAGACTTCAGACTCTAGAAGTAAGATTTAAGAAAATAGAAGACTCGTTATTCTGAGCGAGCCATAG
>JAYREU010000026.1:0-9966 GCA_041908765.1 Candidatus Absconditabacterales bacterium | reverse complement strand
CACTTCGTTGTGTAGGAGATGTTGTCATCTCTGGTGAACATGGCGATGCTACCGCTGGTAGTACTACCGCCTGAGCTACTGCTGGTACTGCTACCGCCTGAGCTACTGCTGGCACTGCTACCGCTTGAGCCACTGCTGGCACTGCTACTGCTTGAGCTACTGCTGGTACCGCTACTGCTTGAGCTACTGCTGGTACCGCTACTGCTTGAGCTACTGCTGGTACTGCTACCGCTTGAGCTACTGCTGGTACTGCTACCGCTTGAGCTACTGCTGGTACCGCTACTGCTTGAGCTACTGCCGGGACTGCTACTGCTTGAGTTACTGCTGGAAGTGCATGATCTGCCACTGCTGGAAGTGCTGGCTCACCTGCAGGTGACCTATGAACGCAAGGAGATGGTGATCCACTTGATCCAGAGAGCTGATTTACTCTACCAGATATTCTCCCTCGTACAGGACCTATGCGATGCCTTTGGGAAGCAAATGAATTACTAGCAAGCTAAAAATAAAGTGAAATAAAAAAAGAGGAAGACGAACTTCCTCTTTTTAGTATATATGCTCACCTTCTATTGACCTTTTATTCTATATATACATTATCAGAGAATATTTTATTTCTCCTTTGTATAGAATATGTCTAAACAAACGTCCACCAGTACACCTTATTTAGGATCAGCAGAAATCACTGAATCTCTTAGCAAGATTATTAAATTCAAGGTTATAACTGCAACTAATCAGGAAGATATAGCAAAATTTCTCGCCACTCTTCCCACTCAAGAGGATTTATTGAAAAAACTTACCTGCAAAGGTTTTGATCCCGAAAAAGTATATGAATTATCTAAGAAGGATGCAACTATACCCCAACAATTAATTGATTTTGGTTTAGAAATAAGTTCCTTAAGAAAAGCAGGTGTTAGTCCATCTTCACTTTTAGGTTTAGAATATATTGTTCGCGGGCCAGCATACGATGAAAATGGAGATGTGTATTTTACTCAAGAACATGTACGTCACCACATCGATGAATCGTATTTAGTCACCTCTCTCGGGTTTACTCCTGATGAATTGCTTAATGATGGTTTATATATTACTTAGTCCACAATGTTTGCCACTTAGCCTGCAACAGTGGTCTATACTGGATTGCTTGTTGAATCACCCCAAAGAGGGTAGTCGTAATTATATAAAGACCAATTGCACTCTGCATATTCCATACAAATCATGCCATCATGATGACGAAGACAATATTCATAGTTCCCATCATTTTGGACATATCAGGCATACCTTCTTTGTCCATGCCAGGCAGTGATGCCTTCTTGGGAGGATTGACGAGGGCAGTGAGCTTCAACTGCGCCCACATAGCAAGTCCTGCTAGCATCGTAAAAAGGACATTATGATTATCCAACAATTGCATGCCCAAAAAGTCAGTATTTATAGCATCCAATTGAATAGAGAATGAGTACAAAAAGCTGTATAACTCAGTGGTAAAATGTTCGTTCGCCAATTCTTTGATAGTGAAGAAGAGCCCCAAAAATACAGGTATTTGAATCAGCATGGTCAAACATCCTTTGAGGGGACCTCCTCCTGATTTTTTGAGTAATTGCATCATTTCTGACGACATACGCTGAGGATCATCCTTGTATTTTTCTTGTATTTCTTGCATTTTGGGTTGCATATCAGTGAGTTCTCCTTGCATTTTCATGCCAGCTGTTGCTTGTTTGACAAGCAATAATCTCACCAAGAGCGTTAAAGCAATAATTGCCAGTCCCATATCATTTCACAACATGTCTATAAGCACGGCTAACATATTGAAAATTGGACGTTTAATTCATTCCATCCAAAGAAGAGCGAGAGGATTCATCACCAAGTACACAAAAAAGATAAAAATACACGAATAGCTAGGTCAGCATACTTATTTCCTACCACACTGCAACCAAAAAAATCTCTCTAAATAGTTGACAAAACCACCATCTGTCCTTATAATAAGAGTGTTTATGGATATGAAATAGATGAGCAAACAAACAACCTCAGCTCAGTACTCATGACTTTCTCTCACCAGAGGAATAGTTTTGGGTGTATTTCTTTTCACTTCACTTGCTACACAAGTCGTAGCTGCAGGACCTTGTACTTTGTTTTTCGATAGTGGCTACCACGATAATCAAGGTAAATTTCATCCCCTTACGCACAAAGACGGTACCTGTAACATACCTCAATCACCTAGCCAACTCTATCAACTAGGTGCTCTGTATGTCACTTTTTCATCTACAAGTCCTGGTATACAAGCTATGCAAAGAATGGATCTCCATGATATTATTGAATCACGATCACAACCCTTTGTCCCCGTTGATATGCCTGAGACTTTTAGAATTGATTTCGATGAGGATCAATGGACCAATAGTGCTATGATGCTCTATCTCCAAGCAAACTTCCCCAATATAACTGTAGAAGAAATTCCTCAGTTTGGTGGAAATGCCACCACCAACGATCCCAAAAGAGGAGATCAGTGGTATCTTGATTATATAGGACTTGATCAAGCTAAGCAATACTGCGGTGCTAATAAAAAAAAAATTGATGTAGCTATTATTGATAATGCATTTCAATCCACCCATGCAGATCTCGCAGGCTCTGTTACCAAGACAATTGATGTCTCAGATGGAGGAAGTGATGTTGCAGCAATAGACAAAAGTACTGGACGTGAACACGGTACGTTGGCTGCTGGATTATTGGCTGCTGCATCTGACAATCAGGTCGGTGTCGCAGGAGTGAGTGATAACGCTGTCGCACTGACGCTCATCAAAGCAGGGAGTGATGAGGTTGCCTGATCAACTATTACCCATGGAATTGAAGCAATTGCTGCAGCGGTCAAAGAAGAGGTTGCGATTATTAGCATCTCACGAGGAGCATTCGGTGCAGACACACCTATTTTCAAAAAAGTGATCGAAAAGGCAATTGCTAAAAACATAATTATTATAGCTGCTGCAGGTAACTACAATAGTTCATCTCTCTTTTATCCAGCTGCCTTTGACCATGTCATTGCTGTAGGATCTGTAGGGAAAACGGGTAAGAAATCTTGGTTTTCTAACTATGGTCCCTGGGTAGATTTGGCTGCACCTGGAGAAGAGATGTTGACGACAACGCTTGGAAATAGTTATGCTATTACCGAAGGAACTTCACATGCAACACCGCTCGTAGCTGGTGTGATTGCGTTTGCTTTGGCACATGACATTCCTTTGGAAAAAGTGCTCCAAGTCATGAAACCCACTACTGAGCAAGGTATTGGCAAAGGAATCATCAATATGGCAAATTTCTGTAGCAAGGCGACCTGTTCACCTTCTTATCCACAATTTGATTACAATAGTAACTGAGTACTCGATCCCACAGATATTGATATCATCAAAAACCAATATTTAGGGACTAGCAAAATGTCTACGTGTACCGGCAAACAATATCCAGGCGTCTGCTGTCCTGCAGGCAAATTATGTGACCTTGATGCTAGTTGAGAAGTAAATGCATCAGATGCTAGCATTCGATGGCTTGTCCAAGTAGGAAATATTTCCTTTGATGTACACAATGATGGTATAGACAACAACTGCGATGGCATCATCAAATAATTTCTCAACGTTTACAAAAGTGCTCTGAGATATGTGTCTGTAATTGCATCTAATGATGCAACGAGGTGAGGAGTAGGATAGTCTTTGGTAGTATCTTCCACTAGTCAAATACACTGCATACCTGCTGCTTTCGCGGCTTGCATACCATTGACGGCATCTTCAATCACTACGCACTGTCCAGGCTCTACGCCCAAAAGCTTCGCTGCTAGCAAATAACATTCTGGATGTGGTTTCCCGTGCTCGACACTATCTCACGTCACTATCACTGAAAAATAAGAAGTCACGTGCAATGCATCCAACACGGTCATCACATACGGTTTGTTTGATGATGAAGCAACTGCCAAAGAAATGTTTTGCGCTGCTAGACGTTGCAGCAATGCTACAGATCATGGTATTTCTTGTACTCATTGTTGCGCCAAATCGAGCATCAATGAACGTTTTTCGTCAAGTACTGTATCTAAATCATACGGTAGTGATTGTTGTGCGAGGAGTTCTGCAAAAAAATCTCTCGTCCTGACTCCAGCATAGGTTGCAGTAATTTCGTCAGGAGAGAAGTGTATACCATATCTCGCCAACAATTGAGACTCCACCTGAGAATGCAACTTCTGCGTATCTGAAATCACCCCATCCATATCAAAAATAACTGCTTGGAGCATCTAGTAGTATAAATAAATGTTATGAGTCTTGCGTTGTTCAATCATTTTTGTGTGCATCTCTATATTCCATGAGCAACATTCCCAAGATACTTTTGCCCGTTAAATTCTCCTGATCGATCCCGAAAAATATGTCTTTCCAAAAAGTATATTCAATAATTTCTCTGTCTCACGTTGCGTCTAAACGTTCTTTGAGATGGGGGTTTGCATCAAATTTCTTGCGAATACCTTCTCTCATATAGTCAATTCTAGCCAGCTCATCTAGCTCTAGATCATACATCTTTCTTGCTTTTCTGGAGAGTCAAAAACCTGCAGAGCGGAAAGCAATCGCCTTCTTGATCCCTTGGTCCTGTGTTCTAGCAGCCATGTAATATCCTTCATTATCCCAAAACTCATTACCAAATGCATCGGTGATTGGTGTTTTGAGAGGTTCATAGTTCGATCCTTCCTCAAAAAGATGTGCAATTTCGTCAGCAGTAATATTATACCCCTTCATCCCTGGATGCATAATCAATGCAGCCTCACGAATCTGTGTTGGAGTAAAGGTTTTGACGGTTTGCAACTCCTCATATGAATACATCTGCATATCTCAATAAACTAAAAAAGATATTAGATATATCTAATAATTCTCAAAAGTAAATAGAGAACATAAAAAAAAGGACGTAGCAGTTGCTACATCCCAGGTCCCGTATAGGTATCAAGTGCTTTTTGTTGTTCAACGGGCATATCTTTGCGAACTTCTTCTATTTTCTGCCCGGCTTTGTGTTTGAGATAAGCAGCACCTCACAGCAATAAAGCCAGGATTAGCATACCTTTGATATACCCACCGATTGATTCTTTGCTCGCCAATGCATGGAGTTCTTCAGGCACTTTGCCTCCTAGTTCCCCATTGGGTAAGACGTGGAGATCGCTGATATTTTCATCTCTTTGTTTTAGCATCATGTGTCTCATAATTCTTAAATCTTATTTCTTACTTTCTTCCCAAGCTGCAATGACTTCGTCGATTGATCCTTTGTACATAAAGAACTCTTCGGGGATATCATCACATGCTCCAGAAATAAGTTGAGCAAATGATCTAATCGTATCAGGAAGTTTTACAAATTTTCCTTGGACACCTGTAAATTGTTCAGCCACATGAAAGGGTTGTGAGAAGAATTTTTCAATTTTTCTCGCTCTATAAACAGCTAACTTATCTTCAAACGAAAGTTCTTCCATACCCAAAATAGCAATAATATCTTGCAACTCTTTGTATCTTTGGAGAATTTCTTGTACTTTTTTGGCAATCATATAGTGTTCTTCACCCACTACCTCTGCCGTCAAAACAGTGGAGGTACTATCAAGCGGATCAACTGCAGGATAAATACCTTTTTCAGCAATAGATCTACTCAATACAATTGTACTATCCAAATGCGCAAAGGTATTTGCAGGTGCAGGATCTGTGAGATCATCAGCAGGCACGTAGACCGCTTGTACCGAAGTAATAGATCATTTGTTGGTCGAAGTAATTCTTTCTTGGAGTTGTCCCATTTCAGATGACAACGTCGGCTGGTAACCAACCGCAGATGGAATTCTTCCAAGTAGCGCAGATACCTCAGCACCCGCTTGGGTGAACCTAAAAATATTGTCGATGAAGACGAGTACATCTCTATGTTCCTTGTCTCTAAAATATTCAGCCATAGTCAATCAGGTGAGCGCAACTCTTGCTCTTGGCCCAGGTGGCTCATTCATTTGCCCATACACCATCGCCGTCTTGTCGATGACGCCACTATCCTTCATCTCATGATAGAGATCGTTTCCTTCTCTCGTTCTTTCTCCTACACCACAAACTACAGAAACACCACTATGTTCCTTGGCAATGTTATGAATCAACTCTTGCATAATCACGGTTTTACCTACACCCGCACCTCCAAACAATCCTACTTTTCCACCTTTGAGCATAGGAGCCAAGAGATCAACTACTTTGATACCGGTCTCCAAGGTTGTAGCTTTGGTAGCAAGTTCCGTGAATTCTGGTGCATCACGATGAATTGGCCATTTTTCCTCACCTTGTATAGCTGGTGTACCATCAATCGTTTCACCCAAGACATTGAAAATATGGCCCAATACTTGTGGTCCAACAGGCACTGAAATAGGAGCTCCTGTAGCAGTCACCGTATCACCTCTTTTGAGACCGTCGGTAGCAGTCATAGCAATGCCTCTCACATAGCCATCTTCAAGTTGTTGGAGTACTTCTATCACAACACTTTGATCATTTGCATTACGCTGATCTACTATAACTGCTTCATAAATTGCTGGGACTTGTTCAGTGAAGTGTACGTCTACAACAATTCCTCTAATCGCACTAATGGTTCATTGAGCCATACGTAACATATATAAGTGAATAAAAGGTTCATAGGTTTAGTGGGTATGTTTTTTGTCTACATACTCACTGACTACTTCTCCCAAAGCCTCGACTAATAATTCATATTTGTCTTTGTCTATCGAAGAGGGGGGAGTAGGGTTCTCTGGTTGTATAGATCTTTGAAATATTTTTTGTTTCCAGTGGAGGAGTGCTGCTACCGTCTCCGTGGGATGTGCCACATTAGCAAATTTGTAGATTTCATCTTCTACTTTGATAGCGAGATCTCATGATTGGAGTAACGTATCCAAAAATGAATGTTGTTGTTCACTCACGCGTTCAATAGCCGTCCGCTGGATAATAGTTGTTTGGTAGCTGAAGAATCCATTCCAAGAAAGCAGTATGAGTCACAAATCACTAACAACCAAGACATCGAGATAGTGATCCAAGAGTGCATAGAGTGTCCTGATATAGATACCAACACCAATACAGCCAAACACAAAAGTCCGCCAGGACCATACCACTGAGCTTATCAACAACGTATATAATAATCGAGTAACGAGCCACATAAAGAGACCCACTATCAAGACTTTTACATAGGTCAGTCGATCATGTCAGATCACAGTATAGACAGTACTATCACGCAAATATCAGGTGATAAACTGAGCTCTCATAGACTATTTGCTTTGTAAAGCACCAATTTTCTTTTGCTTTTCCAAGAACTTCTCCATTCTACCTTTGACAACTTTCGTCTCTTTTTTGCCGGTATAGATAGGGTGACAGTTGGGGCAGTTTTCAATCTTGATAGGTCCAGCAACTGCCGCTGAAACCGTAGAGGTGTGACCACAGATACATTGTACTTGTACGTTATCAAAGTACTGTGGGTGAATTCCTGCTTTTGCCATGGGAGTTGAATAAATAATTAAATAGGGAAGTGGGCTTATTGACCAAATATAAACGGTTTGTTACATAGGTCATATTCAAAGAGTTCTTCAGGTTTGAACCAATGAGCGATTTCTAATGCTGCCTCTTCTGGGTCGCCAGATGCATGTATCATATTGGGAAGACCTTGGTTGATCACATCTGCATAATCAAAACTCATATGTGAATAATCACCACGAATTGTGCCAGGTGCAGCTTCACTAGATTGCGTAGCTCCTACCATTTTGCGCATTAGTTTGACTGATTCAATACCTTCCAAAACGATAGCTACTACAGGACCTACATTCATATAATCAAGTGTCATATCAAACGCTTTCTGGCCACGACGACTAATCATTTTGCCTATGGTTTCATAGTGATGAAAGTAGAAGTCTTTGTCAGGTTGTACCATCTTGATACCACATATCTTCAAACCAACTCTTTCAAAACGCATCAGAACCTCTCCTACTAAACCACGTCCAATAGTGTCTGGTTTCAAAACTACTAATGTTTTTTGTTTCATAATTTCAAAAAATTTAACAAAGTAAAAAATGGGTTGGCCTTCTTTATAGAGAAGTAGGGCATAAAAATCAAGTGATTATAGAGCACATCAACCGAACAATTCCGAAATGAAGTGTGGAATTTTCGGAAAGATAAATAGTAGGGATTTCTCCCTATCATCTATCTAATGTCCATCATCATTGTGGATTTCTACAATCCTGCTCACTACTTCGTCCTTGGTCCTGAGGACAAAGGCTGCAATAGCAAAAGTAACCAAGCCAGGGAGTACTATCCACAACGGAGTAAGCATAATGAAGTTATATACCCGAGGGATGTCGGCAAACTGCTGAGCAAGCACCGCTAATTTCTCCAAATCCATGATCTGGTTGCCATAAATAGCCAATGCCATCGTCAACATCATGCTAATTACCGTGCAAGGCAGGAAAATAACAAAGAAAACCCATCTAAACACCTCGTGCTTGACCTTACCAATCCCCAAATGAGATTTGGTAGTAATGAAGATCAATAAGATGAAATATACCGTCAATAACAACGTAGGTTTACCAGCAGTGAGTAATGAGGCGACACTTTGTTGAATACCATCAACTCGTCTTCACGTCGTAGCACCAATCAACAAACGTCCTGAGATCAAATCAATCAAATTACTGAGTCCCAAGATGATACTCGCTATCAAATAATTTCCCATGATTATCCTGATCATTTTTTCCAAACCCAAAATGATTCACAACAAGGTGATCATACCCGCGATAGCAACTAATGCTGTTTGCAATGAACCCTCCATACACAACCGATAGGATAAAAATAATCAACAAAATACCTGTGGCTTGGATTGCAATTTTCTTGCTCTCCTATATACTCTCTTGCAGAGTCCTTGATCGCTCGTGCTTATAGTGTTTTTGCACGCATTTGCAAATCATATCCTTTATGTTACTTTCGGTATGGATATAGCCAAAATACAAGAGTTTGAAAACTACCAACTGATCTTTGATGAAGATCCCAAATTTTTGCTGGATCAGATATTGGCTCAAGCTACTTATCTCACTCCAGCACAGAAGAAAATTATTTATGCTACCTATGCCTTTGCCCAGCTCCATCACAAAGATGTCAAAAGACACTCTGGAGAGCCCTATATTGTGCATCCATTGAGAGTGCTTGAGTTTCTCATGGACGTCAAACCTGATCTTCCGAGTATACAAACCGCCTTATTGCACGATATCATTGAAGACACGGAAGTGACATTCGAAGACATCAAAAAAGAATTTGGAGAGGAAGTAGCTACCTTGTGTGATGGTCTCGTCAAGGTCTCCAAAGTAAGATATAGAGGAGAGGAAAGACAAATTGAAACACTCAAAAAGACATTCCTCGCTATGGCAAAAGATCTCAGAGTAATCATCATCAAAATGGCGGATCGTGTACACAATATCCAAACATTGCATTTTCATCCCAAGAAAGAAAAAAGAGTGAGAATAGCCGAGGAAACCCTCAAAATTTATGTGCCGATTGCCAAGAGACTTGGCCTCTATGTCTATCAAGGATATCTAGAAAATGGGGCTTTCAAAAACCTAGACACGAGAGAATATACCAGAATTCGTAACTATATCCTCAAACAATACGGCAATGTAGAGGGCTTCAAGCAGCAATGAATAGAGACGCTCGCTCGCCTATGCGATGAAGAATGATTGACCTACTGTGAAATCAAAGGAAGAATCAAAAGCCCCTTTAGAATTTACAAAAAATTGCTCAAATATCAGACACAAGATATTTCCAAAGTGATGGATGTCCTTGCGTTTAGAGTACTTACCAATGAGGTAGGAGATTGTTATAATATGTTGTGAATCATTCACAAACATTATACGCCTATTTTTAGCAAGATGAAAGATTACATTGCGATTCCCAAACCCAACGGCTACAAGAGTCTCCACACGACGGTGTT
>JAYREU010000025.1:0-23540 GCA_041908765.1 Candidatus Absconditabacterales bacterium | reverse complement strand
CAGTAAGCATCCTAACATGATGATACTCTTAGAAAGATTTGCTTCTATGACGAAAAGATTTGCATGAGATGCAAAAACACTTACAGAATTACATAATGAGACGAAGCAACTCATGTTTGAAGAGATATCACGTATGCAGTCCACGGGAGAAATAAATGAAGTGACTGCAGCATATTACCATAATGCCATTGAAAAATGAATGGATATATCCAAACAAAACAAAGACGGTAAATGAGAAAACCCAAATGAGTTTCCGCTCGCATTTAATTTTAGCTCATTTATTTATGAGAACAAATGACTAACTATAGATAAACAATGAAAATCAGCGATTAATATTGAGGTGAATCAAGGCATGTATAATACAGTTTCCGATACTCATGGCCAAAAGATAGCAATCAATAATTTATTAAAAATCATCAAGGATTTTGGTAAAACCATTTCTTTAGTTACTTCTAGTGGTGTAACAATAGAGATTTTGTCATCATGAAATAGAGATCAGCAAATTATCTCTCTTTGTAATACATATATCATGCAAGGTGAATCATTTACACTTATGCAAGAATTACCTGATAAATCACAAATCACATTTGTAGTCAATGTAAGCAAAGAAACTACAGAACACACTATCTTACTTGACAAAGTGAAGTCTGTTGAAAGACATGAAAAAGACACGAATATAATACTACAGTCTATCAATGAAATATATACAAGAGACCCCGATAGTGTATGACGAAATGAACTACAAATACAGATTGCTTGATTAATTAGTACTGTATATCCCATACATACACCAAGAAACACCATTTTTAAAAATAAAATGAATGAAATTGATGAAAAATGAAAAACACATTCAGAAAAATTTGTTCTCACGAAACAATTATTTATAGAAATCATTGGTGACAGCTATAACATACACGCATGAATCACCAATGAAATGACTGGAACTAACACAATTGGCAATTGGCTATTGGCAGACATTTGAACACAAAATCATCAAGAATCAAAAAAAATGCCAAACAAAAATACAATCCCCGCAGAAAATGTAGATAATCTGCAATGAGAAATGAAACAATTTGATGAGGCTATCAAAAATGATGATCCCAAACAAATAACCAAATTACTTGATATCGCTTTGCAAAAATGAAAAGACATTGCAGGTTTTATTACATCAAATCAAATAGTAAAAGTCTTTTGAATTATAGATTATGCAAAGCATATAATTGAGTCAATAGGGCACGCAAAAGAAAATGTTCGTCATATTCTTTCAACTCAAACAGATCTAAACGACAAGTTTGCTAATTTCCTCTCATTATTATGAAGTGGGCTATCTGTTTTGATCCATGGAACTCATCTAACACATGTTATCACGCATCCAACTCCCGAATGAATATATACATTACAAAAATACTGATCTGAAGTTACAGTCATCGATATAGTATCAGCAAGCCTCAAGAGTATGGCGAAAACAATTCACTTACGAACGACACAAAAGAAAGTATATGAAGTATTGATTTCACAAAAGCATGACATATTTCGCCTAATTGCAGAAGCAAAATCACCAAGCGTCAGAAAAGCACTAGTGGAATGACTCAAAAACAAACTGAACATACTATGAGTAACTCAAGATATAAGTTCATTAATCAACACAATATGAGATAAGCTCATTAATGACCCAAATAAAGAAAACATGGAACTATTTTTTGTTGGTATATCGTATCTCAAGCCACCCAATATTCGAGATGTCAATGAACTTTTGAGGATATCCAACTACTTGGCTAGTACCGATTACCAAAAGGCAATAGGAAAATATGAAACTGTCGTAGATTGAATATAATTCATTTATCCTTATCCTTTCTTATTATGGACAAATTTGAAACCCTCTCACCAACACTTTGAAACGATATTCTCTCTCGCCATAATCGCGAGATAGGATCTTTTTTGTACTTTGGTAAGATATTACACATTTTTGATACAGTAACCGATGAACAAACACAAAAAAAATATTATACAAAACCACAAGCGCTTGATGCGTGGTGATATATTGTAGATTACTATTATCAAAATCCTTGATCAGGAATAGCACAAATACAGGCATTTGTTGCATGAACACTTGTTAATTGAGAACCAAATGAAGAACAATTTTATAAAATGTTTCATGAAATCTATAATCAAAACCCGTACGTAAAAAGAAAAAAAGAAATGATGCAAAATAATGATGCAATGTCTCATCAAGAATGACCAGATCCAACTTTGCTTCCTGCACGATACAGCTCTATGATTGATATACGAGGACATACTGACAGTCCGATATTTCTTACTCCCTTTGATGCGCATCTCACCCTACTTCTCAATATACATGAGTCAAAGAGAAACATGATTTCATTACTTTCAAAGTCACCAATGGATACACGCACGCAAGCATTTATCACAGAAAACAAAGAGACCCTTCTTTCATGGGTGCCCATTATCAATCTCATAGATGCTTTCCCACAAACACACGCATACGCATCAAAGAAATCATCACTTATAACATTACTATGGCATGCGAAGCCATCTCCTCAAGACATAAAATACCTAGAACAACTGATGAAACAAGCTCTAACTAGCTGAGATCGAAAAGAGTTTATAATAATGCTGTATAAACTCATCATCTCACATGCTACATGAGCACCAAATACAGTAGATGTGTATACAAATATACTATCACATATAACAAAATCTAACGCTCCCCAGACCATAACTTCCATCATCCCCCCTGATGCATTTGAAGTACCATGACAATTACATACGTTAAATGGATACTTAGAAAAAAACCAAGACACCTATGCACATTTTCGAAAAACTATCGATATCGGATAAAAATAGTATAATTATGCTACGTCACTATTTGGAGTAGCAAAGGAACTATATTGCTTGCTCTTTATATTGTTGTGATATGCTAGGTGTGCTGCATCTGTTCTCCTCTTTGTATGTGGGATACTAGCTCTCTCATAGTCACGTAAAAATACGAGAGTAGCTTCCTCCACTGATTTAGCTTTGCGGAGGTTCCTCGCCGCTTTTTTTTCGGTAGTAGAGAGCTCGTATTGGATGAAATCTAATTGTGTTTGATAGTTGAATACAGAAGTTTTTTTGGCTTTAGCAAACTTTTTGCATGTCTCCCACCTGACTCACTGTCGCTGACAGAGACCGTTTGATCTTCCTTTATCTCATTTTGCGTTTGTTAAACAATATGATTCAATCGATATATTCCCAACAATACCAGCTGCCACTATGGGTGAAAATCACATATGTTGCAAATATGCTAAGCACGCTTGCTCTCTCTGTTGTAAAGGTTTCTTGGGAAGTCTCTCGTAGGCTTCAGCGCTTGGAAAAGTCAGGAGTTCTGTATCAGTTTCCACAGGAACAGGACGACTTGGTAAAGTCTCCATACGCAACAAGGAGGATAGTTTTTCAAACACCTGTGGACCAGCGAGTCCTTCATCTACATCCAAATGATGATCAATCTCAAATTGATGAACACACATCCTGGTGTTTGGTCAATCGTAGCCATCTATAGCACAATCATATCCCAACATTGCTAAGGCAGTTTGTACCAGAAAATAATACGCATATCATTTCTCAATTTCTTGGTAGTTCTTGAATGCGCCCTTTGTATCTTTGAAGTTCTTTTCAATGAGCCCTGCTATTTGAGTAGGTGAAAGTTTTTTCAAGACATCCTGATAGAGAGCCTTCTCCTTTTGTTGTGCAGTAATTATTTCTTTTTGCACCAAAGCGTCCTTGATAGGTTGTTTTTCAAGTTGGGGGAATTTGAGATTATCTACATACTGCTCTCCCATAGTATCTTGCACAAGTAAAGTTTGGACTTGTACAAGTATACTCAGCAAGAAGCAAAAAAGCAAAAAATATGCTATTTTTTGAGCTTTTGAAGGTCGTTGGGATAGATTTTTGGGGTGATATATATCTGGGTACCATCGTTCATCTCGATACACAAGAGACGACTACTCGCGGTGGTATACAGGAAACGTACGTATTGAGGAACAGCAATAATTCCCCATCCTCGCCACCGAGGCACGCGAGCGTGCGGGGTAATTGATTTGATATGGGCAAATGCCAAGACAATCTCTTTTTGATTGGGCAAGGTGATCGTGATATGCTGATGACTAAACGTATAGGTCAACTTGGTAAGGAGACGATACAGCTTCCAGAAAATATATCCCAAGATTGCGGTTCCTATCGCGACCCAAATGGTCCACTGACTCTGTATAGCCAACAAGACAAAGAGTCCATTGAGCAACGCTAATAGCAAAATTCCTGTGACCACAAAAGTGACAATAGTTTGACGATCTTTATGGCCAAAACTTTTCATTCACATACATAATAAATTAAATCTTACATCTTCTCAACACAATCTCCAAGGTGGAATATGGCACTTTTTCAAGTTGCTGCGTATACCTTTGTAATTCGAGCAAAAATGGAAGAATATGCTCTTGTGTATCTGCAAAGGTCATCACCATACGGTGTTCGGGAGTACATATGATGAGATTGTGCGCATTACCCGTCTCTCCCTCAACTTCTACAGCAAATCCTTCAAGCGCAGACCACGCATATTGCTGGTTACCCAACACAAGTCCTTCGGGAATAATATGTGCTTCAATGATATCCGGCACTTTGGAGCCAATCAATTTCCAATAGGCAAGGGCAAAGACGATAAGTACCATCACTGACACCCAGGATTGCCATCCAGGAATCCATGTAGGCTGAGGCGCAAAGAAAATACCTGACCACAACGTCAACAAGACAAGAGCACAAAATGCTACTCCCGCAATAATATATCGCGTTCTACTTCTCAGATAGTATTCGCGAGCATAGAGGTGTATAGCCATGATTTAGGGGGTAGATGAAGCAGGTTTCCATCGACGGTTTGCATCTTTAGCCAATGTTTGAAGAGTTGCGCCTATCTCAAACATAAGTGTCTCTTTGCCACAATCTGTCATTATTTGAAAACCTACAGGCAAGGTAGTCTGTCATTGGGGAAGTCGTCCAATCGGCAATGTCATTGCGGGCATACCCGTCAAGTTTGCGATCACCGTGTAGATATCAGCCAAATACATAGCAACAGGATCATCTACTTTGGCGCCAATATCCCATGCTACCGTGGGTGATGTAGGTCACAACACAGCATCGTAGTCTTTGAAGAGCTGCGTGAAACGTTGTTTAATTTTATTCTTCACCAACAATGCTCTACGATAATAGGCATCATAATGCCCTGCACTCAACACATACGCGCCAATCAAAATTCTTCTTTGTGCTTCTTCACCAAAACCTTCTGATCTCACGGCAGTATAATACTCATTGAGAGAAGGATACTGATCTATTGGTTTATGGAGACCAAATCTGATACCATCAAATTTTGCGAGATTGGTACTCACTTCAGCAGGATTGATAATATAATAGGCAGCGATGCCATAGGAAAATTCTGGAATATCTACTCGATCAACTGTCGCTCCTGCATGGGTGAGTTGTGCGAACATCTCCTTACACATCTCCGCAATCGCAGGGTCCAATCCTTCTGCAAAAAATTGTTTGGGAACAGCAAAACGTTTGTTGACCAATGAACAACTACTACACGCAGTTAACCGGCTAGCAACATCACTATCTGGTAAGCTAGTGGCATCATGGGGATCATGCCCACTCAATGTCCCCAACAATAACGCAGCATCCTCTACGGTTTTGGTAATAACACCCACCTGATCGAGTGAATTTGCCATGGGTTGTACCCCATATCTCGAGACTCTACCATAGGTCGGCTTGACGCCTACAGCGCCACACAACGCTGCAGGTTGTCTCACACTTCCTCACGTATCCGTCCCCAATGCTGCAATACAGAGGTCGCCTGCAACTGCCGCAGCACTTCCTCATGAAGATCCTCCTGCTACTTTGGTTGTATCCCATGGATTATGTACAGGACCATACCAGGAGGTTTCATTGCTTGCTCACATAGCAAATTCATCCATATTAGTTTTGCCTATCAATATACCTCCGTGTGCTTCGAGACGTTCAAAACACGTTGCACTATAGGGTGGAATGTAATTATCCAGCATACGTGAACCACAGGTCGTCCTGACGCCTTTGGTTAGAATGAGATCTTTGACTGCGATAGGAGCTCCAGCCAAAGTACGTGGTGTATACTCACTCACACGCTCTGTTGCATAATCCTGACACAACGTAATATAGACATCCTGAAAAGGTGCTTCAACTGCTTTTTGATAATAGTGCGCAAATACGGTAGCAGGGTCTAATGAACCTGCACGCACACCAGCAATATACTCGTGCAACGTCAGTTGCATAGGAAACAAGAAAATAAAAGCAAGAACAGCTACTTACTAACTTTTGAGCATACCTTCCAACAAATCAATCACTTCTTCTACCTCAGGATCAGAAAAGTCTTTGGTATTGAAGCCTGTTCCTAGACCACCTGTGCCCGTGTCAGATACGCCCGTACTATCAGTAGCTCACGAAATAACTTCGGTCGTTCCTGTGGCAACTACAGCCCCTGTCTCTTGAGTATTGGTAGGTTCTTGCGTAGGTGTCTCATCACGATGAAAACAACCAGACAACATAAGCATTGCTACTGTCACAACTATATATTTCATGAGATACACAAAAAAGGCTAAAAGCTAGCCCATATATAGATAATATGTCACGTGTTGCAATTGTTTTCAAAAGATAATTTGTACGACACTCTCCTATGATCTACGCCAAGACATCTGAGAATACTTGATAGATGATCAACAAGAAGAGCAATACCAACATGGTAGCTATAAAGACAGATTTGAGCAAGGTCTGAGCTTTGGTAATATTATCTTTGTCACCTGAGGAAGTCACATAGAGATACCCCGCATATATCACCGACAATACCAACAGAATACCAAACAAATATCCGAGAAACTTACTTGCCTGAGCAACAAATTCTATCGATTTTGATTTAAAATCCTCCTGATTAGCTATGAAATAAATATAATCAATTATTTTGATGAAGATGAGTGCTAATACTACATTGAGAATACCCGTTTTCGCCTCTTTGAGTTTACTTTCTTCGTCTGGTGCACTAAGCATCTTGTACCCATATCGGCCCATGAAGATAATAGCCACGAAAAAAGCAGCAGATTTCAGAAACGCTAACACGAAGAGAATAACATTATTCTCCACACGTTTGAGAACTCACTCATCTCAGGTAACTCCTTCGATACTTCCAAAATCTAAGGCTGAACTCAATATCCAAAATGCTAAGAAAAAGAGCGCTGCCCCATACAACACATACAATAAATTGAGTTTTGATTTTTTTATTTCTTCTTCACTATCACTATAGAGTAAAAATTTCGCACCCGCCCAAATCAATAAAGCCAAAAATATACCTACAGCAATTGTCCTAATTACACGCCACAAAGAACCATTGCCTGCGTCTGCAGATGGATAGAAAATCTTTTTGAGATTTTCGAGCAAGGGGAGATCATCTTTGATACCAAAATCAAAGGGTTTTTCGTCATCTTTTTTGTTGCCATTGAGGAGAGGGAGAGCAAACTCACTTGCCCAGTTCATAGCCACAGGAGTTAATGTTGGCTCATAGGCAAAGACAGGAGTAGGCTGTATAACCAGTTCATTTGCACACAACACAAATGCAATCCAAAGAAAACAAGCGACAACTTTCTTGCTCAATGAAAGTGATATGCGAGAGATGTACTGCATTATCAAGCAACCACGGTAGTAAAGATATTGAGGAGCACTTTGAGGACGAAATAGAACCCTGTCATCATCAATACACCTACGATAATATACAAAAGTCTTTTTTGGACTTTCTTGAGATCATCTCCCGAAACAGGATTCATCACCAACTGCAGTCCATTATAAATAATCAACAACACCGCTACGGTCAATCCTATAAAGACAAACCATTCTAGATAGTTTGCCAAATTTATTCTCACGCTATCCAATACGCCAGATATTTTGTTTTCTGCTCCAAAAGTTCCATTCTGTTGCACATCATCCAACTTGGTAGTGATGACTTTGGTGGATGCATTCTCTTGTTGCACAATTTTATCCACTATTTCAATAGGTTGCGTATTTTGGTCATAGATTCACCAATCTTGTGCCAAGGACACACTGACCAGCACTCCGCTCATACAGCTCAAGAATATTTTGAATAAGAGTTTGATCCCCACCATCTCCAATATGCCTAATATAAACATATTTATTGTATACAAGGAAGCCAAAAAGCACAAATGTAGGCTAGTATTTGCTCGATTATGTCTTGCCAAGGACGTGAAAAGTGATTTTTGAGGGGATTAACTATTTTGGGGAGGGTTGGTCGGAGTTTTTTGAGCTAAGGGAGATTTTACTTTGAGATACAAAGGCGTATCTGGCAGGAGAAAATTACCCTCATGAAAGCTACTTTGCCTTCTTTGAGTCACCATATATTTGACATAGGTCTCAAGTGCAATAGGTCAATTTTGTTTGCCATTTTTGTGAACTTCGGGTGGACAAGTATAGTCAGATACTTCCAAATCTCCTTGCATATTAATATACACGAGTCATACATGCCATCCATCCGTCGATGGAGTAATATTTGAATCAGAATACAGCGGGATACAGACGGAACGCAAATCGTCCGAGGGTGGTTCCTTGGTAAACCTCTCATACAACGCACTTTTGAGGAGCTCAATATAACGAGCAAGCAACTCAGGTGTTTTTGCATCTTCCAACAATCACGACCAAGGAAAGCCCTGAAGACGTCCAGCCGTATCCAAAGCTCTCACCTGGTCTCTCGCATCAATTCACTGAACGAGTTCTCTATAATCCTCTTCTTTGACGCCCAGTTTTTGTGCATACAAACGGACTCATTTTGCACATTGCGCCCCCTCTAGAATAGGTGCTTTGATGCGCAGGGAGTCTACACGACGCACAGTATCTTTGGGAAATGATTTGAGCAGATAGGGATCAGGAGGAGTTTCCTCTGAGTCCTTTGGCTCAAGATGTTCTTTTTTCCACTGCTGTGCATAGATATATCTACGTGCCGTTCTATACATTTTCCAGGTGGTTTCTCCTATGGTTGCTTCTTGTTTGGGCAAAGGAATATTTTGACCCCACTGTTGGTTGATATAGGCAATATATGTATTGAGGTCTTGCTTGAACTTTTTGGCTTCGGTAATATCTTTCAATGCGGGATATTTCGCCAACAAATGTGCTCTATCCACTATAATTGCTTCTTGCATAATCTCATGTGTCAACGCACCAACTTCAGGAAGCGGTAACTGCTCTGTAAGGTTATTTTTCTTGGTAAGTTCATCAAAATATGCCTTCAATTCTTGCGCTTGCGGGGTCTCTACATAATTACGTTTATCGCGTTCGTTGTTGCGAGGCGGAAATTCTTCCATAAGCTAGGCAATACTAAACACTCTCAGTATATCTGCCTTGCCCAAAAATAGCAAATTTTGGCTCTCCAAAGCACAAAAAAACACCCTCAAAAGAGAGTGTTTTGCATTTTTACTAATCTATTGGTATCATAGTCAGCATTTTATTCATCGATATCTCAATAGATTAGCTAATACATTGATACAAACTTTTAGACTATGTTATCAATGTATTAGTATAGCGCTACGATGTTTATGACGTCGTGGAAGTTGGGCTATCAGCATCGATCACGTTCTCGCCAGGATTTTCTGTCTTAGCATCGCTATTTCGCGTGCCACCATATTTTTGGTACATGGCGGTGAGCGAGTTTTCGATATCTTTCATGACTGCTTCCATTTCTTCTTTGGTGACGTCTTCTTTGGCCTTGAGATTTTTGACTTCAGTGACGAATCCTTCGAGTTTGGTTTTATCTTCTTCGGCTAGGGCTTTGGCAGCATCTTTCTCAGCATGTGTCTTGGCCTCGTCAAGGAATTTCTCGACTTGGTAGCCCATAGCATCCATTCTATTTTTGGTTTCGATAAGTTCTTTCTTTTTCTTGTCTTCCTCAGCAAAGTTTTGCGCCTCTGCTTGTGCTTTTTCGATCTCTTCATCACTCAAACCGGTAGCTCCTTGAATAACTACTTTTTGTTCTTTGCCAGTAGTTTTTTCTTTGGCTGAGACGTGGAGAATACCATTTGCATCGATATCAAACGTTACTTCAATTTGTGGCTCACCTCTCCTAAGAGCAGGAATGCCATCCAAGTTGAACTGCCCAAGTGATTTATTGTCAGCAGCCATGGGTCTCTCACCTTGTAAGACATGAATAGTCACTGCTGGCTGATTGTCCGCTGCGGTAGTGTATGTCTTGTTCTTCTTCGCTGGGATTGTCGAATTACGTGGAATAACTACATCAACCAATCTACCCTCAACTTCTACTCCGAGACTCAATGGTGTCACGTCGAGCAACAAGATATCTTTGACATCACCCTGGAGAATACCACCTTGGATAGCTGCACCTACTGCGACAGCTTCATCTGGATTGACGGTAGCTTTGGGCTGTTTACCAAAGAGGTCTGCAACCGTTTTGATCACGAGCGGTACTCTTGTAGAACCACCGACCAAAATAACCTCATCGATTGCTGAAGGAGAAAGTTTTGCATCACGAAGTGCATCCAAAACAGGTTTCTTCGTTCTCTCAACTAAGTCACTAATCATCTGCTCAAAGCGAGACCTTGAAAGTGTTTCTTGGATATTCTTGGGTTGCCCATCACTGCCTTGCGCAATAAAGGGGATAGTAATTTCTACTTCATCTGCTTGAGAAAGTTGTTTCTTTGCTTTCTCAGCTTCCTCTTTGAGTCTTTGGAGCGCCATAGCATTGGTGCTGAGGTCGATACCTTCTTTGGCTTTGAAACCAGCAAGCAACCATTCCATAATTTTCTGATCAATATCTGCACCTCCCAAACGCGTATCACCAGATGTTGCTAATACTTGAAAGGTTCCTTCAGCACTAATTTCCAAGATCGTGATATCAAATGTACCTCCACCAAGATCAAAGACTGCGATTTTTTCATCTTTATTTTTACCAACTCCGTAGGCAAGCGCTGCAGCAGTAGGCTCGTTGATTATACGCTCGACGCTAAGACCAGCAATTTCTCCTGCTACTTTGGTAGCGTTTCTTTGTGAATCATTGAAGTAGGCAGGTACGGTAATTACCGCAGCTGTGACGGGTTGCCCCAAAAATTTCTCTGCATCTTGCTTGATCTTTTGGAGGACAAATGCAGCGATTTGCTCTGGTTTGTATTCTTTGCCATCAATGACCATGATAATGCCTCCATCTGTGCCCTGTTTCACTTCAAATGGCGCGTGCTTGATCTCATCTTGCACCTCAGACCACTTGCGCCCAATAAATCTTTTTGCTTCGAAAATGACATTCTTGGGCTCCAAGACCGCCTTTCTCTTGGCAAGATTACCAACCATCAGTTCGTCTTTTTTGATATATGCTACTGACGGAGTTGTTCTTTCTCCTTCAGCATTTGCAATTACTTCTGCTTTGTCTCATAGCATATACGCAAAACAAGAATTCGTTGTTCCCAAATCTATACCGATAATTTTTCCCATATTTGTATCTATAAAAGAATAAAAGTGACTATGGTAGTGCCCTCAAAGGACTATAGCACATAGAGTATACACATGCTACATTTATTTGCAAGTTTTTTTAGCACTTTTTTTATATTGGTGCTATTAAATTAATTTTAAAGGTAAGTAAACTACTAAAAAGGTTTATTTTTAGTCACTTTTACCCTAAAAGGTTTTGTGAAGCTGAAATTTGCAAAAAAGAGCTATTCTCCATATACTCAGGATGTGGAAGTTGTTTCTTTATTCTCCACTGGCATTATGATTGGCTACCCCGTCGAGCTCAAAGTAAAGATCACAAGCAAGGTATTCGAAGATGCACTTGCACGTCTCAATGAAAAAACCAAGTTCATAAATTTTGCATTGAATCAAAGAATCGTCTACTTCGCAGATACTCCTGATCTCGATGTCCTTCACTCAGGCAAAGTACTCATTAGATTTCGTTGGAACAACGAGTTTCTTGAATCGGTGATCAAAGTCAGACACAGTCCAAAATATACGATCGAACATATCAGGAAAGAATATGCGAGCGTACCGAATCATATGCTCAAAATTGATGGTGATGGACTCCTTGGAAAAGACATACAATGGAGTTTTGCACTCAAGTATTTTTATAAAAATATCAGTCCTTCGTTTACGTTTTTCTCGAATCCCGAAGACTATCTCAGTCCTGAACAAAAAAGACTACTCAAAGAATTAGCTCCCAAAGTAAATCTCAAAGAGCTCAAATACGGTATTCCTATTGAATCTAATGCATGTAAGTTTGATATCTCCTTCAAAGAGTTCTCAAGCATTACCCTCGAAGAATGGAGACTTCCCCGTTTGCTGTGAGACAAACTGCATGAACTCTCTGCCAAAACAGAGATCTACGGGGAAAAATCACAAAAGCATCTTCTCAAATTTTTGGATGAACTGGGAATTGATATTTCTGGTGAACCCATTTTCAAAACTACGTGGTATTATCATTCGTATTTTAACGTATAACTATATTTAAGAAAAAAGATTCCAGAATTTAGACTCCAGACATAAGTGTCTGGTTTTTGGTTTCTGGTTTCTAGTTTCTGGTTTCTGGTTTCTGGAGTCTGGTTTCTAGATTCTGGTTTCTAGATTCCATTTGGTTATTTGTCTATTTGATTATTTGCTTCTTTCGCCACATACAACGCCGTCCCAATCAAGTCTTTGTCGTTGTGATCGACCGTGACGGCCAAATGTGGATAAGGAATTTGAATCTTGTTATCTTGGCATGCCTTGAGTACTGCTTGCATGACTTTGCTCTTCGCTGATCTCCTGAGCATACCCGCCTTGGGATCGAAGTAAAAGAAGATCAATAAGTTGATGCCACTATCAGCCATAGTGTGGATATGCACTCTGGTATGACTTGGTTCCTTGACACAAGGCACCGTATTTACTGCATCCTTGATCACGTCCAATGCCCGTGGCAAAGGAGTATTATAGTGAACACTCATCTTGATAGTCAATCTAATCATATCTTCAGAGTCAAACGTTCTGACGGGTTTGGTAATCAACGTGAGATTGGGAACAATAACCTTTCTCAAATCCAAGGTTCTGATCACCGTATATCTGATAGTAATTTCTTCGATTCTTCCAAAATATTTTTCATCTTCATCTATCTGGATGATATCACCAAGCTTGAACTCCTTGTTGGTCAAGACGAGAATACCGGCAATCATATTGCCAAAAATTTCCTTGAAAGCAAATCAGATACCGAACGAGATACCTCACACAATCAAGCTAAAATCGAGTCCTATAATCTTGAATCCCACGAGAATAGCAAAGACGAGCAAGGTATAGTAAATCACATTGCTGATCAACATACTTACTTTCTGAGTATACTCATCGCTCACGATGCTGTTTTCTTGAATTCTTCTACTTACCAACTTCGCGACCAACTTTGCCGCTACGACCATCAGTCCAACTACGAGAATTGCCACCAAGAGTTTGATGAAGAAAAACCACATCTCATTCCAAGATCCCATACCAAAAAACAACGAGTCTTGGGTCGTTTTGACGGATTCATTCGCTAATGCACTAGATGCTGCCATGTACGATTGCTATGATACAAAAAAGGGGCTAGTCTAAGTATAGTCTAAACCCCCTGAAAATGCAAAAAAATAGCCTACAAAAACGACCTACGAGAACACTCTGTGGACGATGTCTGACCTCTCCTCCCTCGACATAGCTCAGAGATGGGTCTCAAAAAGATCGACCATAGTACCAACGGTTTCTTCGACGATAGGATCTCCAAACACTTTTCTTCCTTTTTGTTGAATTACCCCATATTCATCAACAATCCTATCTTTCACTGTCTTCTTTCTTGTGCCCATCATAGGCTCACCCAAAATCTTGTGTCTAATAATACTTTCGTATCCAATTCATTTTCTATCAGATTCAGATTTCATATCAACGAAAGCTCATTCAAGACCATCATAGTCTTTTTTGTTGAAGCTATTGCCGAAATAGATTTTGAACTTCTTGAGGAGGAATTGTATTATTTTCTTCTTTTGTTCGTACGATTGTGTTTGACTCAAGAGTCCATCAAACTGCTGGAGCATACTACCTACCTGTTGTCGCAATTCATGGGCAGCAGGAGATCTAAACTCACCAGATACTCACTCTGTTCTCATCAGAATGTCTTGAAAGAGTCCTGGGGATATATTCCAAATACCATTCTCCATGAAAGGTGACTGACCATCAATATCTCTCCCTGATGCTCCACGATCCAGATATCAGTTGAATACTGCATTATTCATGTAGTCATCAATCACGGACTTTTGCTCATCCGTAGCATGTTCTTGTGCTTCGAAAAGACGCGCATTTTTGTAGTTGAGTGCCTCCATAGCAGTATAGCCGTTCTGATTCCATCGTATATCGATTGCATCCATGACATTACCTTGTGATTTCACGAAATTGCCTGCGTTAATATTTTTTCGCTCAGGCACTTTCTTACTCACTATACTACTTAGTGTCGACATGCCTTGTCATTTCTCTGCATTGGCAATTGCATCGAGCAAGGTGATCGTCTTGTAGGGATGCAACGGGTCTCCTACCAAAAGTCCTAGTGGGATACCACGTCTTCTGGCAAGTTCGGTGACGACACCTCTCCCGGTTGCATTGAGCGAGGTCATGAAGCCACTCGCCATGAGTTGAACCATAGATTTATAAAAGAGGCTATACGTCGTTGCGTCATCTACTTTGTCTGCCATAGCCTGGAGTGCTCCCAGTGCAGTTTTGGGTGTCATATTTCAGATACCACCAAACCTAAAAGCTTCATATATTTCGTAAATATTGCTATTTGCAAGTCATTTAGCTACATCACCTGCTTTACTTACTTGCCCCAGGTCACTTGCATTGGATTCAACTGTCCTACCAAACTTTGTTCCAAAAATCTCTAAATATTCCTTTTCTTGTGTCTCTTTAGCTATATACCACAACTCTTTTTTTGCCACTAAATCCAAATCAGCATCAGAAGGCTTGGGATTACTCCTGACTCTATCGATGAGTTCTTTGTTCTCTTGCATGAATATGGCATGTTGTTGTTTGCCCAAGATTGCCTCGACCCACTTGCCTTGATGTGCGTAGTCAGCAAGTTTTCTAAAATAGGCGCCTCCATTGTTGAGGGCATAGAGCAGGTAGCCAGCCGCTTTTTGTCTAAACTGCGTTTTCTCAGAATAATTACTAAATATTTCTCTCTTGATCAGTTCAGACGTCTTGGCTCCATGAACTGAATTATCACCTTCTCCCACACGACCGATACGGTCCTGATATCCTTTGATAACCTGGGAAATATTGGTATCCAGTTCACCTTCAGCATCTGCTAATACTTCACTGATGTGGAAGAGATCAACATTATCAAATCCCAATGATCACAATCATTTGGCAAATCTATAATAGAGAATAGCGGACTGAAATTTGGATTCTTGTTCCATCTTGTGTTTGTAGGCAGCAGGGAATTTCCCTATCGCACTTTTCAACACTTTTCGACTGACAAAGTAATCTGTCCAATGACTACTTCTTCTCTCACGTGCTTCAGCCTTTTTTCACCACCCTTGATACTCTGCATCGGTGAATGGCATCAATTGCTTGTCGATCAAGAACATCATATACGAATCGAGATCCATGAGCTGAGTGGTATTATCGCTTATGCTTGTAACTCTGACGGTATTTCCAGATTGTTCTACCGCATAAAAGTAGGGATCAGGCACATCCTTCGTGTGTTTCTCATATGTCCTCCCCACGTACGTGATAGGAGCCCATTGTTCTTTACCTCCGGTAAATGTTTTTTTCTCTCGTTTTGCATTTACATTGTCTGCATTCCATGATGATTTGAAATCACTCACCTTACTCTGAGAACTGTCCAATTTAGAAGTGATGTAAGTATGGAGGTCTGCAGGTGTATTGCTTGGTGAAAATTTATAGATATCCCCCTTGGATTGTGCTATGAGTTTGCCCAAGTCTTCAGAAGATTTTTCTCTTGGTATTCTTTTGCCTAGATGTTCGCCTGCACTACCTTCAGTGACTCCCGTGATGACAAGATCATACGTTGATCCAGGTCCTTGAGTATTTTCTAATTTGGCTTTGACCCAAATACTTCCATAACCTGGTCGTTTGGAGTCGCTCACTCTCAAAAAGAGTACTGTTCCATTTTCAAATTTGGCGTTATAGTCACCTTTGAGATTACTAAATCTAGAGGCAAAACGTTCATTGAGACTTTCACCAGGAGCCTCCTGTTGTTCTTCTTCCCTTGCATCATCAATGTGCGTACCCATCACTTCATGCTCATCTTGGAGGCTAGCGACTTGATTTGCTAAGCCATCTCTCTGAGTAGCAAGCGTATTTCTCTGGGCATCTATCGTTGTGACACGTGGGTCTGTCGGTAATGCTCCACCCGCAATGAGAGCATCTCTTTGTTGGGCAAGGGCTGCATCTTGTTCTCACAAGCTACCATACCTTGCAGTCAGCTCACGTTCTCTCTCACGAATTCTAGCTCGATATGCAGAAGCGATACGTTTGCGTTCGTCTGCTCGCAAAGGATCCTTTTTGTCCTCGGTCACATTGTTCTTGGCAGTCAAGAAATCATAGTAGGTACGATATATGTCGAGCATTTGTGTTGCTTGAGTTTCGAGGACGTTTCCAATACGCGTCTTCTCAGCTGGATCAAGATCTACTTGTCTCAGCACAGAATGAATTTGGTTCATGTGATGCTCAATTGTATCTATATATTTATCAAAATTCTTGAGCATATCTTGTTGTTTTTTGACCAACTCTGTAGCCGTTGCTCTATCGTTAGTCAAAATATCCATATCACGAGCAAACTTTCTCGAAGCTTGTCTAGAGGCTGCATCTGCTTCCACAAGCTTTTGTAGTGGTGTTCACTTCTTAGCCTGTTTGAGCAAATCTGCAGTGAGTCTTTGGAGGTCAGTACTCACGGTGTTTAGACGATTGATTCAGGTAAGCAGTAGTGGCATATCTCTATGAATGGTATCTACAGCATCACGCAACGTTGCTGTCTCCCATAAATCCGCCAAACTTGTCTCGTCTTTTTCGTACGCATCGAGATGCTTGGTATCGAGACGTTTGACACTATCGAAAGTAAATCAGGGAATAAAACGTGCAATGTGAGATTCTATACTGCCGAGCGATACTTTTTGATTAGCTGGTGGAAGAGTTACAAATTTCTCCTGTGTTTTCTCATCCATGGTAATAGGAAAACGTCCTTCTGCTATCCCACACAACGTTTCTTGATCAATCATAAGTTGTTTGCCAAACACATCTTTTAGTTCGAAAGGATGCTCCGTCGCCACCTGATTGAACGTAAGTAATCTATGCGTCACCTCATGTGACTTGAGCGCAGTAAGCTCTGGCAAGATGTGATCATACCATAGTGCTTTGTTTGCTGGATCTTGTTTGATCCACTCTTTGACTTCCAGCCCATTGATACGACGGGGAATATCAGTGATAGTAAGATTATATTTTTGCTCAAAGTATGTTTTGTTGAATGCGATGATACCTTGAGCAATCCATGCCTTGGGTAGTGGTGCTCACTGCGGATAGCGTTGATGCCAGAGCTCCAAAATCTCTGCAGGAATATCTTCGTCACCTATAAATCTACTGGCGAAGAACTTGGGGATTTTTGATTCAAGTGAGGATTGTGGTGCAGCAAATACTTCCTCAGGATCAGCTAGTTCTCCTGCTTCATGTAGTTCGATACCTCCAGTACTCATAGCTTGCATTTGTATCAAGTGTAATTCTGCCCATGGATCTGGTTGCGTAGCAGATGAGGAAACACGATATGTTTGTCCTGGCACAAGATCAAAAGTATATGCTTTGATGTCCTCTTTGGCAATAACATGCTGTGGCTGAGGCTCTTCGTCAGTATGCCCTCGATAATAATCTTGGTAGTCGTCAGGTGAGAAAACACCAACTGCTCCCTGTGGTTCACTCAACAATGCCAACATACCTTGGTATGAGGATTGGGTATTTTTGGAAGTTAGCGTGTAAGTCAATTGTGGGAAAATTCTGGTTGGTTTGCCAGTACTATCGTGCGCTTCATTCAGCTGCATTGTTTGACGAGGCAAGATATAGGCGAGTGGTACAGAAGATTTCGCAACATCAATCTCCCATGTGCAACGTAGTGCGTTGGTGAGATGTGCAAGCGTATCAAGTTCGTGTCGATCAATTTGCAAGGTTTTCTTTTTGAAAACGATGGTCCCCTGCTCGTGATCATTGATAGGTATATCGACGTGGAGCTGTGTGGGATCATACAATTGTGCAAGATATGCACTATAATGTGGTGCGAGTTGCTCACCCGAAATGCGACCTTGTGCCATACCTGCGAGCAGGTCTTTGCCTCATTGTTGGGTAAAAAAGAGTTGGTGGGCATTACACAACCATGACAAAATAACCTCTTGGGTGTGAGGAGAAAGTTCTGAAGCACCTCGTTCAGCTGCTACACTTTCTAAGGCGTTGCCCACTGGTTTGTCTTGGGTGCCCACCCATTGTGCATAGGCGAGGAAAAGTGCTTTGGTGTCTTTTGTTTTTTCTTGTATTTCAGGATGCGCTTTGAAAAAAGTATCCAAAGGAAAGGTCGTCAAAAGCGCTCTTCCTCCTGGCATATGTTGGACAAATTGTTTGGAGTTCTGAAGCTCTTGTTGCGCATCACGTAAATTATGTTGCCACTCCCCCTGCGCTACTTCTTCTTCAACTAGGTGGTTCAAGAGATTGAAGGTGGTTGCATCGGTGATACCAAAACGTGAGAATTCCTGCAAGATAGTTTGATTGGAAATTTTTTGATCGGTAGTTGTGGTATATATCTCTTGTGCTCTCGTAGGATCTAGTCACGCCAAAAATGTATCAAAGAGTTCTGTGATCTTTTCAAAATGTGCATCGTAGTGCGTAAAGGTGGCTAACGAGGTGGGAAATCACTCCTGCTTCAACAAACGACTCCATTGCGTTTTCTCATCTGACGTGAGATGGTGTGTAAGTTGGTGCGTAAGAACCAACGCAAGGCCTTTTTTGTTGGTTTCAGAAAGCTTGTCTTCAGCATGTTGTTGCCACTGTGGTGACAAAATATCCTCTACAGACACCTCCAAATGCGCAATATCTGCGAGTGAACATGTTTGTTTACCTGTTTCGAGAAGTCGCTTATTGAGTTCAATGAGTAGTTCCTTTTTGCCCTGTTGCTCCAACCAAGTTTGCATCTTCGTATGTATTTCCCAAGGCTGTACGGTCAGACCTTGCTGTGTATTCGCCTGTTGCATCAACATCACTTCTTGCAAAAAAACCAACGAATTGAAACGTGGCGTCTTTGGGTGAGACCCCTTATGTTCTGCTGACTCAGATGGCTTGGAACGTGCAACAACCATACGTACACACAAGATAAAGATATGGACAATTTCAATGCTATATATTTAACATGCTTTTACCATTGATTTTCTCTTCCAAAGTATATCTTTTTTGACCATAAAAAGCAAAAAAAGAAGGTATGTTTTTGGCTAAAATGAGCTTTTAAGGGAGAATATTTTAAAACAATTGCACTTTGAAAAAGAATAGGTACACTCGTGAAGAAGAAGTACGTAATCTTTTTATTTGTACTCATTGATGAAAGTAGCTTTCGTACACGATCGACGAATTAATCCAGCAGGTGCAGAAGCCGTCTTTCGCGACCTGGTACAGACCATCCCTCACCAACACGCACACATTTTCTGTCTCCTCTCTACCCAGCATACCCTCACTATACATCACAAAAAATACAAGGTAGTCACCGCGTTCCCCATCTGGCTCGCTCGTTTTTTGGTTTGGGTACATGCATTGCGCATTCCCTTTTTGAACGTCCTCAGCGATTATCGTAATACTATCGTCATTCTCCCTTTCCTCGTCATGCTCTTACGCTGGAAGATACGTCGCTACGCACCTGACCGCGTCGTCATTTCTTCATTTGCAGGCGTCAAAAATATTGTCCCCACAGATGCAACTCGTTTTCCACCCACCATGCTCTATCTGCATTCTCCTATGCAGTATATTCGAGAAAATTATAATGAGTATATCGAAAAACTTCGCCCACGACAACGCTGGATTTTCGTGCCACTCGCGCGTTATTTGAGAAAATGGGACAAGCAGCCAAGAATGTATGATCCTATCTATACCAATAGTCACTACACAGCATCATGTGCGCACAAATATTATAATCTTAGTTCTGAAGTAGCCTATCCACGCATCAACCATCTCTTCTTGAGTGGTGAAGTAGTAGAAACTCCCAAAGAATATATGGTGTTTATTGGCAGACTCGTCAGATTTGTGAGAGAAGTAGATCGCATTATCTTGCTGGCAAATGCAACACAGATGCCTTTGTTGTTGATTGGATCCGGACCAGATGAAGGCTATCTCAAATCACTCGCAGGACCTACGGTAATTTTCTTGGGACAACTCGATGATCCAGAAACCAAGATGGATGTCCTGCGTCATGCCCGTGGTCTCATCAATATTGCCAAAGAAAGTGCGTGATTAGCTACTATGGAAGCGCTTTCATGTGGTGTACCAGTACTATGATATGCTGCTGGAGCAACTCCCGAACTCGTCTGAAAAGATGGTGGCATCCTCGTCAACGCCAAAGATCAAGTCTCATTACTCAAGGGTCGAGAACGCTTCACCTCCAAGCAACGAGACAGAAAACAGATTCAAGAATCCTTCCGTGCTCGTTATGAGCAGACACGGGTGGAGTGGAAGTAAGTATCGTCATTCTGAGCCCCGAGCAAAGCGAGTGGGTGAAGAATCCAGGAGAACATTTCAATAAAAATTAACGTGAACATCAGAGAAAAACGTTTCCTGGATTCTTCGCTGCGCTCAGAATGACGAGGGCTACCCGATACTCGGTTCCAAAAGATATTCTGGGAAGACTCGTTGTTGTGCTGAAGCCATTGCTGTGGGGGCAATCTCCAACGTTTTTCATTGGTAGATAAGATGAATCGCATTATTGGTAAACGTTCGCGTCACACGTGCGTGGGGATCAGTCAGTTCGAGAAGCGGGTGCTCAACTACTCGGTCGACAAAGTAAGATACGGGTAACGCATCCGCATAATTTTCAGAGGAAATCAGTGATCGCTGGTCGTTTGCAAAAGCAAACAACAACATATTTTTCTTTTGCCCTATTCAAAGTATGCCCGTAGGAGGCAGAAATGTTTGCGCCACTGCGTGACGATAGAGGTCGATTTTGGATACAGGGAAAAGTTGCATCTGCGTGGTATATTGTTGGAGGAGGTTGATAATCACGGTACCGATTCTCAAGGGGGTGAATCCTCAGGGTCCATTGATGACGCAACACGAGGTGGGTGCAAAACGTTCTACGCAAGCAACTATCTTGGCAGGCAAGACTCTCTCGAGATCAATATATGGGATGTATTCGGTCACTCCGTCACAACTAATAACGAGTTCTTCACGCGCTAGATGCACAAACAACATATACTCCGTCACAAATAAATATTGGTGACTATACAAAATCATCTCCAAAATACAACGCGGGACTCACGTCCTAGTTCTGTCCTTGCGCAATATACTGAATAAATCTAATCAACGTGTAACTGAAAATAGACAACAACAACCCTATGATAGAATAGACAAATCACTTTCTTCCTTTGGCATACATACTCTCATCTGCACCAGCAAACACCGTCATCAACCCTGAAATAATCATCCCAATCGTCGCCATAGTACCGATGAAAAACGTCGCTCCCAAAATAGCATCCTGAACAAAAATCTGGGTGCTATTCTCAGGACTATCTTCTCTGATACCCAACGTTTGGTAGATATCCAAACGACAACTCCCTTGGGTAAGACAGTCGTTATCTAGGGTAATACCAGCATTTCTTGCGTTTTCAGCCATAGCAGTTTTTTAAACATTAAATAATAAGTAAGTATACTTGTTTTACTACAAAGTTGCAAGTTTTGATGCGTGAATTAAAAAACCCCTGAAAAATTGATCAAAAAAAGTCTGCTTGAATTCCAAGCAGACTCACCAGAGGCTTCCATACTTAACTTCCGGAAGCTTCGTTTGGCTTTTTCCTATGGGCAACGACTATGCGTTGTCCCAATTCAGCATGTCCTCAATAGTCATGAGGATGCCATAAAAGATTACCATTTGTAAGAGTTTTTCTAATGTATTATATGTATTTTTTATGAAAAGTCAATAGTATTTTATCAAAAAACGACCCGCATAACGGATCGTCTTAATTTTGTTTTTGAATAGAACTAGCACGATAGTACATCGAAAGATCAGTCAGACGCCAATAAGAACGCATCTTCATGCCACGACACTACTGTCAAAAAGGACTCAGCACATCATGTTTCTCTCAATACCTATACAAGCGCCATCGGTATTACGATGTGTAGCCAGGTTTGTAATGCAACTAAGTGAGGCATACCAATCCACAAGGGATTGGCACAATTACATCAACCATAAAATTTTATTTGCATAAAATTTTTTTGGAGATGTAAATGAATCGTATCGCTCGTCACAACCTACACATGCACCGCAAATATATTATACATAATTATTTATATTTTGTCAAATATTGTAAATGTACGGTTCTCCCCCTGACAAGGGGGAGTGAGAGGGGGTTTATTTCTGTTAACAAAACCCCCCATAATCCCCCCTTGACAGGGAGGAAATAAAAACAATCTCTATCTCTTTATCCCATACTTCCTCTTCTCCAACACAATCGTCCCCTCTTTGATCAACGTCGCCAGTGCTCTTTCGAGATGTTGATGTGGAATGAGGTCGAGCAACTGCTTTTGAGAAAGATGACCATGCGCCAACAGTGATTTGAGAATCTGTCCTCTCGCCTGTCTGACTGATCATGAAAAGGTGGATTGTTTGGACAATGGTTTGATTCATGTACGCTTAGCAGTAGCTATCAAAGAGCCATAATCCATCAACGCATTATGTCGATCATTTGATTTTCACTCAGGGATGCATGCGAGTGCAAGCGCCTCTCGCTCTTGGAGGGTACTTGGTTCCTCAATTTGGAGTTCGTGCAACAACACTCTTCTGATATTGGTATCTATGACCGGAGCTGCTATGTTGTAGGTAAACGCCAAGAGTGATGCTGATGTATACGGTCCTATCCCTGGCAAAGAAAGTAAGACATCACGATCTTTGGGCAATTTACCACCGAAGCGCGTGCATACTTCCTGTGCACATTGTTGCAAACGCAGTGCTCTCGCATTGAACCCCAAACCCGACCACAACGTAAGCAAGGTCACTTTGTCTACTTCTGCCAAATCGTTCATAGTAGGCAGGCGTTGCATAAATGCATTGAACTTGGGGATCACTCTGTCTACTTGTGTCTGCTGCAACATACTTTCTGAGACCAGCACCTTGTATCCATCGAAGGAATCTCTCCATGGCAAAACCCTCTTGTGCTTCGCATATCGATCAAGTATTTTCT
>JAYREU010000024.1:0-20672 GCA_041908765.1 Candidatus Absconditabacterales bacterium | reverse complement strand
GGAGAATTTTTATCTGTACTATTATCATAAACAAGCTTTTTATCTTTATTATACCCAACATTAATATGCCCAGCATTTTCCTCATTTCAAAACCAAATGAATGTACTGTATTTATAAGAAAAAGGTTTTTTATAATCTGATCTAATGTCTGAAATTATGCATAGGAAAGCATCTTCTATATATCAAGATATAATAAAGCTTTTTGTGTAATTCATATAGTCAGCCATCTCTGGCGTTGCAAAGTCTCAACTAAATATATCAATTAATTTATATCAGGCAAGACCATCGTAATCACAATTCTTATCTACAAAAAGTTGATTTTCTGTCAACTCCACTCAATCAATATATTTAGTTTTTTCTCCATCTGTTCAAGTAACTATATGGCTAGTGTTTTGTTGCGTGTTATTTTCCTCTTGACCTTTTTTTTTGTTCGTTGCAATATAGCTCATTATTGAAGCAAAAATAATGGCAATAATAAGCAACCAAAACAAAGGTTCTTTTACTAATGTATTTTTCATGCGATTAGTGTAGCTAAAGTAATGCACCCAAACATTACTACAAGAATGATTATAATAACTAATGTTGTTTGGTTCGAGGTCTCTGCAATGCGCTTAATTTGTCCTTCTACTATCCAAAATGTTACGGGAACTAATATAAATCAAAATATAGTGAAAAGGATTATAGCAAGGTTTTGACTGACATATCAGAAATCAATTAAGAAATCAGAAATCCAATACGAAAAAGAAGTGCCAACAAACAAAGATGTTAATCAAATGAATAAGTCTTTTAGATTTCTTTCTCAGTCCATCGCATAATGCAAATAGTATTGACATGTTTTTATATTTTATCTATTTCATTACAAGCTTATTATGTTTAGATTGAATTTCCACTTAAACTACCTATTGCCAACTCAAAAGTATTGTAAAATATTTATTGGAATAATTTCTACCCCACCACCAATTTCTCCTTCCACTTATCATACAAGGCATGCATTTCTGCATCGGGTTCGTAGGAAGGGAAGAGTGCTTTGCCGAGCGGGATATCGAGATCGATGCGAGAGGCGAGGGTGGTGGTAGCATCGCAAAGCTCGGTTGCACGAGTTTCGTCTATGCCGTGCGAGAGGAGGATAGTTTTGATCTCTGCTTCGCTCATGAGATGTCGTTGTCAGGGTTTGGTTCTTCTGTCTGCATCGAACATACGTTTACCATCTTTGATGGCGAGTGCTACTTCGTAGATATCTTTGTCATCAGCGTGGACGTAGTGTACGTTGGAGACGGGGAGAATCTGGAGAGATCGTGCTTGTGCAAAATCGAGAAGAGTAGTGTTGAGCGCTTGGAGTCCGCGTATATCGTTGTAGGATTGGACGAGATAGGTGAGGAGGACGTTGTCTTGTCCAACGAGTTGTTGGAGATAGCTGATTTGTTCGTGAATTTTATCCTGCGGCTCACCGAGAGCAAGTTGTTTTCAGATCCAGGAATCTGGTCCGCCGAGTAAGCAAATGAGTCATTCGCCCCACTGCGTGAGTAACGAAAAATCTATCCTCGGCATGCCATGGAAACCCGTGAGATGCGCTTCTGAGACGAGTTTGAGGAGATGTTGGTAACCCGTGAGTGAGGAGGCGAGGAGCACGATCGTGCCTGCTTGTTCGCCTTTGGGTTTGTTGGTTCTATCGTGGACGAGTCCGAGTTCTACACCGATGAGTGGTGTGATATTTTCCTTTTTGCATGCTTTGATAAACTCGATAGCACCATAGAGTCCGTTGTAATCGGTCAACGCCAACGTATCCATACCGAGGGCATGGGCTTGTTTGGCAAGATGTGCGGGTGAGCCAATCGCCTCGAGGAGCGAGTAGTGGCTATGGACTTGGAGATGGACGAAGGACATGAGGGGGAAGGAGATATAGAGACTCTAGACTCTAGACTCCTGATTCTAGATTCTGGAGTCTGGATTCTAAGTCCGCAACTTATACTCCTTTTTACTGTAAATGCCAACACAAAGCCAGTGGCTTGCAATCAGTCTATCTTTCGCTATTATTGCCCTACAAAAATAACTTTACCGTATCAACATCGTATGAAAAAGATCTTATGGGTGGCAATAGTGAGTTTGCATATAGGATTCCTCAATTTCGTAGATGCGAGAGCATGGGAATTGCCGGGGATAGATATCGTGACGCGTGCAGAGCGAGGTGCTAATGAGAGTTGGAAACGAGCTGATAGCGGTTTTTATGATTGGGCGATAGCAGATAACGAAAACTTCAAAGCACGGCTTGAGGGAATTGGTGTCGACAGAGGAGGTAAGTTCGCAGCCAGAAAGGTCTCGAATGAACTCAAAGAAAAAAGAAAAGCATTCTTTTTGGCAAACTACCCCGATGATCGAAACGTAGATGAAGAGATTCTCGCAGAAGACGGGCACGACCTACGATGGGCGCAAGGTATCAAGCACAAAAAAACCAAACTCATCATCCATCATACTGCCGGTAGTCAAAAGTATACCACACCTGAGGAAGCACTGAGTGGCGTGTACGATATTTATAAATACCATGCACATCAGCATGGACGAGGTGATATCTGATACAATTTTTTGATAGATCCGTTTGGGGTCGTGTATGAAGGTAGGGCAGGTGGTGATGGCGTGATAGCTGCGCATGCAGACTACAACAATAATGCTACGGTGGGTATTGCTTTGATGGGAAATTTTGATGTGGAGGAACCTACACCTGCGATGATGCGTAGTTTGACTCGCTTGTTGACGGTCTTGGCACGGAAGTATGATATTGATCCCTACAAGAATCAACCGTATTTCACGGCTGTAGACTATGATCCCTATATCTTAGTGGGAAATCATGATAGTATCGTGTGACATCAAGACACCAAAAATACGGCTTGTCCCTGAGATAATGTCTATAAACAGATCCCCAAGATCAAAGGCGAGGTAGCAGCCTTGCTTACCTATTTCAAACAAGCAGGCAAACTCAACTTGAGTAATCTCAAAACATTGACGGTGGATACAACTGCCTATTTTGATCGTGATGCGGGCTGGATAGATATTGATATGCCTATCGCAGGTGAGGTGAATTGCGTGAGTGCTGATCAACATATTATTATCGATGAGTGCACATCCAGACCCGGAGGAGTGACCATGCACGTGCAACGTGATCATGACAAGAGTAGTGGTGTCAAATATGTGGTAGTCTCTGCTGGAACTACGCATTATCTGTTAGATATTCCCATGGTCTGGCAAGATGATATCAAAGGTTTGTTGATCGAAAGAAAAGCAGAATACATCCGCACGTTCAGTCGTCCAAGCTTCGAGAAAAATCTTGAAAAAGTTGCAGAGCATATTACTACTGAGCAAGCAAAATCACTGATGCAAGGAGATATTTCTGTCTTGCTGTATGATCTCACCGTGGAGTTTGACACATGGGAGATGGCGTGTACTGCGGGATGTAACGTCATCATAGATGGACAAAATATCACCGATGCATGATTCATCAATGTGGTCGAAGACAAAACCAATGATCAACTTTTTGCTTTCATTGACCTCAAAAAATATCCTACAAAGTCCATCACGTTGAGTAGCCGTGAGCCGATTGAGATCAGCAACTACGAAAGGACTGGCGGCGGTGGCGCACAAAACCGCTTCAGAGGAAGTATTACGATCGAGAAAGGCACCTACAAGCATCTCGACTATGGGATGATAGACAGATATATTGTCGTCAATACACTTCCTTTCGATGACTATATGGCAGGTATCGGGGAAACGAGTGAGGCACAACATAGAGAAAAACTCACAGCGATGGCGCTCTTGGTCAAAGGGTATGCATTGTTTTATATGACCGGCAAGAACCCGCATCCAAGTATCCCAGCATGAGCTTCATACAGTGCGGTAGATGATCCAAGAATCTTCCAAAAGTATGTCGGTGCAGCACGAGAAGACTATGGTCACTTGCGACAAGAAGTAGTACAGAAGACGCAAGACGAGTTCATTACCTATCGTGGGTATTTGCCTATTTTGCCGTATTTCCATTGTTCGGCAGGATTTACCCGATCTGGACTTGAGAAATTCTGACGGACGGATACACCTTGGTTGACTTCCGTGGTGGATGTAGATACATGTGCCTGAGCTGATTTCGAAGGACATGGCGTGTGATTGAGTGGCAAATGAGCACAAAAACTCGCTCTCAAAGGCGTCCCCTACAAACAGATTTTGCAGTATTATTATCCAGGGATCACGTTTAGTAAATAAGGAGACTACGTATTTTTATTAGAAGAGATGAGGATGACCAAGCGAGAGCTCCTGAAAAGATTTTTTGCACCCGTACGACCCAAACCCAAGAACTTCATAGCATGTGGTATCATTGCTTTGCTTGGAGCATTACATGCGATATCCTATGCACGGTATTTCCAACAGATGACTAGAGCTTTGGAAACTAAGGATATGAACACGTTCTTTTGGTGGATTGGTATCTTGTGTGCGACAGCGATAACGTGGTTGTGTATTAGGTTGTCGGACAGGAAGTTTTTTTTCAACGCTGCAAGAGACGCAGAGGTGCAGATATATAGCAAATCTATAACCAATTTTTTTCACGCAGAAAGTACCGTGACTGAAAAAATAGGTACGTGAAGAATAATAGGTATTCTCAAATGAGGTATCTTTGCACGGTCTGCTATGTTGGCAGAAGTATTTTGGGATTATCTGAAAGTAATTTTCACTATTCTGATTTCCTTGATCGTTATTGCGAGTAAGTCACAAGTTTTTTTCCTGGAAGTCATAGTAGTACTTATTTTTATTTTTTGGTGGATCAGTATCTTCGCACCTAAATCTGGTTTTCGAAGAAGAAATATAAAGAACGTAAACATAGAAATTGAAAGAAATTTAGTCAGACAAGTCATGTCCAAAGTGGAAATATTGCAGAATAATAGAGTTCAGTCTGAGATTGAGAAATATAAAGCGTATGCTAATGAGGCGTTGCAATTCAGATACAAAGAGAAGTTTCGACAGGCAGTGGGATATGATGGGTCACTTTTTTTCATAAATGTGTTTAGAGCCTTTTTGATCTGAGTGATTGGGTATGGTATATTCGCCACTACTGCAACGCTTGCTGATTTCGTATTGATGCTTACCCTGACATGAATATTGGTGAGTATGGTGACAGATTTTACTTTGATAGGGAGAAAAATCTCTGACCACTTAGTCCACATTGAAAAATTGCGAGATACGTTTGATAAATTTACCTATGCCAAAAATCTGAATAGCTGACCAAATTTTCAATTCAAACATGGTGATATTGTCCTCGATGGTTTGACGTTTGGGTATAGCACCTGAAAGAGCCAGATTGCTGCATTGGATATCACTTTGCCTGGTAAGAAAAAAACAGCACTTGTAGGACCTTCGTGAGGTGGCAAGAGTACCTTGATCAAATTGATAGCAGGCTATCTGCAACCTACAGACGGCACCATCTTGATCGATGGACAGTCGTTGTCTGAAGTCCATTTGCTTTCGTATTATCGTCATGTCGGCTATCTGACCCAAGATCCGAGTGTGTTTGATGGGACGATTAGGGAAAATTTAGCGTATGGGTCAAATACCTCCATAAGCGAAGAAAAGATGGATGCAGTCATCAAACTTGCTAAGTGTGAACGAATATACGAGCTTACAGACTGAATAAATACAGAGATTGGTGAACGTGGAGTGAGACTGAGTGGTGGACAGAAACAACGCCTAGCGATTGCCAAGATTATGCTCAAGAATCCGAATATCATCCTACTAGATGAGCCAACCTCTGCGCTCGATAGTTACAACGAAGAACAAGTGACGATAGCACTTAATAATTTGTTTGAAGGAAAGACCGTATTGATTGTTGCCCATAGATTGCAGACAGTGAAGAATGCTGATGATATTATTTATATCGATGAGGGCAAAGTAATCGAAAGAGGAACACACAATGAACTCGTCGCTTTGCAGGGAGAGTATTATAAGATGGTAGAGTTGCAGAGTGGATTCTAGCGAAAATAGAATCTAGAAACAAGAATCCAGAATCCAGAAGTAGTTGCCAAGTAGCTCCCCCCTTATGAAGGGGGGCAGACTCACGAAGTGAGTCAGGGGGTTATTTATTTCCTTTCTCTTCCCATGAAAAACGACATTCTCCTCAACAACCACCACGTCCATTTCAACGAAGCTGATCTTCCTTGTTTAATTACCTACGGTGACAAGACGGGGGGATCACATTTCTCGGTCTGTCTCGTAGCTGATCTCTTTCGCCAAGGCGCTAAGATCCTTTTTCTTACCGCCTATCCTATGGCCAGGGAAAACTTTATGGAGCAGATCGCGGGAGAGGAGTCGAAGGTGATCTATGTGACCGATGCGAAAGACCTGACGACTGACGCACAAGTGATTATCTTGGAGAGTGGTAATGAGTCCTTATTTTTCGCTGCTGTGGCTGGACTTGATGATCTAGAAGAGCGTGTAGTCTTAGTCAAGAATATGGAGGTCTTTGGACCCACGGTGTTCCATGCATGCCTCCCTTGTAAAAAACTTATTCTCTCAGGTAACCTTGATGAATGTCTGGCCAAAGAAGAAATTAGCAAGATGCATTTTTCTACGACGGTGATTTTCAAACAACCTGAAATTGTTCTTCCCCACACAGCTCCGACTTTGGAAAAATATACCGCGTATCTTCGAAGCCCAGATAAAGAGGGAATGGTGCGTATAGATATGGACTAATATTTTATACATACCTACCTGATGCAATCTCGATACATCCAGACATGTGGCCTAAATCATTCGAAAAAAATGATGTTTGGGTGTGTAGCTTTCTTGTGGGAGATTGCTATTAGGTTGTGCATAGTTGGGAAGTATATATAAATCTATAGTTCATTATAATTTTAATTTGAATATGTCAATATTATATCACTCTTTTTTCTCTATTGACAAAAATATGTATTTGACTATAAAAAGCCATTTATTCAGGATACTTCATGGATCTACGTGAGCCAACAAATGAGATAGCAAACGATGAAGTGCAGGGATATGAGGTCAGTTCACCTCATGTGCACATTCCTGGACAGCATTCTCTGTTGGAAGTATGTGATCAGTTTCCTCTCCCTTCACAAATATATACGCAAAAGACCGCCAAGCGTATTTATCGTACGCTTGCCAAAGGACAAGAGAAATTTCCCCACCCGACACCCACTTCGTATTTGCAGGAACTGATTCAAGAGCGCAGAGATGCGGTCATAGCCCTCTGGCGTTCATCAGTGAGAAATATGCTTCCTACTCATGGGTATCGCAAATCAATTGAAGGTCATCTGGAGAGTAATCAAATAGCCAAAGTAGATAAAGCACTCTATACTTTTTTGCTTACCTCAGTTTTGTGGGGAAAAGGAGCTCTCATGACAGAAGATCAAAAATGTCTGGTCATACCACCGGCAGTCAAGACTCATGCGTATCTCATGGAGCAAATTGCTTTGATTCCTCCGCCTAGGAACTTGGCAGAACTTCCGGGGTATTGGAGAAGTATGGAGTTGTTGGGCGTGATTCCTCCTTTGTTTGTACGACAACAGGAGAGAGAAATATTGTGAGTACAACTGCAAGTGTATATGCAATTAGCACAAACGTTGCGTTTACATCCTGATGTCTTAGCTAAACGTCCTTTGGTATTTACAGATACGCAAAGAAAATATAATACTGCTATTTATGCAGCAATTGCGCCACATATTCCTGACTATACAAATCGCTGGATGCAACATATCGCAGAGTCCTATTGCTATAGAATGCAGGACGCAACTATGATCAAGCAACACAAACATTATCAAGACGTTCAAAAAGTATATGGTGCAAGTCCATTTGAAGGAGCAATTTTATTGAGAGAAATGTTGGTAGCGGATTATTTCCAACATATATTGGGAGAACAAGTGATCGTCAAGCGTGCCTCCAATTATGATGACAAAGAGTATGGGGTAGATATGATAGTGTATACGCCATCACTGTGAAAAGTAGGATTTTTTGATGTCACGTTTGATCCACAAAAAATTAATGAAAAAAAAGAGAAAGTTGCTCAACTTGTTTCCAAAAATACGTATCAAAAAACAGAATTTTATCATACACTTACGCAAACTGGTCGTCAGCCCATGTGTCATGTGACCTGATGAGTGATATATATCAATTATGAGGCTTTTTTGATCTATCTCAAAGATTACCTGATGGAACTAAGTGCGGGGAGTACGATACAACACCTTCGTTGGATTGCAACACAGTATCAATCCAAAAATATGCGAGAATTATTTCCTCTAGATAAACAAGCAAGAAAGGTATTGACGGCACAAAAGCCTATTACGTAAGATTTTTTCTCTGTTGTGCAGCTTGTACAAATCCTGTAAATAAAGGATGTGGAGCATCGAGTCTTGAGAGAAATTCGGGATGTGCTTGCGTTGCCACGAAAAAGGGATGATCTGCTAGTTCAATATATTCTACCAATCACAAGGTGTGGTCTTTTCAACTAAGTACCAAACCTTTTTGGGTGAGGAGATCATAGTAAGCGGGATTGACTTCGCATCTATGTCTATGTCTTTCGGTCGCTTGCGGTGCTTGATAGAGTTCTGCTACACGAGATCCAGGGAGTAAGTCGGCAGTGTAGGCGCCCAAACGCATGGTAGCTCATTTCTCTTGGGTGTCAGATTGTCCAGGCATTCGACTTATGACGGGGTCCAAACACTCTGGTTCTGCTTCAATGGTATGTGCATGTGGTAAGCCACATACATGTCTTGCATACTCGATCACTGCCATTTGTAATCCCAAGCACAGTCCCAAAAAAGGCATATTATTTTCTCTCGCGAATTGTGCAGCGAGGATTTTCCCTTCCATACCTCTTTTGCCAAATCATCCAGGGATGACTAATCCATCAAGTTCTTGGCAGAGTTTGGGTCGTTGTGCTTTATCTTCGAATGCTTCGGCCTGTATTCGATGGAGCTGTATTTTGGTGATGTATGCTGCGCCAGCATGTTTGAGGGCTTCTATGACACTCAGGTAGGAGTCTTGCAACTGTGCATATTTGCCTATGATACCGATGATGAGGGTATTGGTAGGATGCAAAAAATGAGCAACACGTTGATTTCGCTCAGTCAAGTCAGCTGTATGGACATCAAGTCACAATCTTTTTTGTACGAGGAGATCTACTTCTTGATCTTGCAGCAATTGTGGTACCTCGTAGATACTTTGTGCATCTTTGCCTTCGATCACTATTGCGGTTCAGTATCACAGAAGAGTGAAATTTTTTCTTTGATAGCGCTCGTGAGTGGGACTTTTGTTCTACAGATAATCATATCTGGCTGAATACCCAATCTCGTGAGTTCCCTCACCGAGTGTTGAATAGGTTTGGTTTTCACTTCTCCAGAATAGTCGAGATAGAGGAGTGGTGCTACATGGACGTACATCGTATGCTCCCTACCTATATCTTTCCTCAATTGTCTGATTGCCTCGATGAAGTGTGGTCATTCGATATCACCGATTGTTCCACCGACTTCTACGATAGTGACGTCTGCTCAAGCGCTCGCCTGGATGAGGAGCTCTTTGATTTCGTTGGTCACGTGTGGCACTACTTGCACCGTTTCGCCCAAATAATCACCACGTCTTTCTTTGGTGATGATACGTTGAAAAATATATCACGACGTGATAGAAGAAGTTCTCGAGAGGGATTGATTGAGAAATCTTTCGTAGTGTCCGAGGTCTAGATCTGTTTCGTAGCCATCTTGCGTCACAAAGACTTCACCGTGCTCATACGGGGACATAGTACCCGCATCTATTTGCAAATAGGGGTCAAGTTTGATCAGGGTGACGGAATGTCAGGCCTGTTTGAGAAGTTTACCTATGGATGCTGCGACGATGCCTTTTCCGATTCATGAAATTACTCCTCACGTAACAAACAAAAAACGCATCTGCACAGGGAAAGATAAAAACCCTACTCAACATCCAAAAAGAAACTATTTCTCTTGATCACCTCTCCCAATCATTCCGCAAGCGGGGGGTTGAGTGTTTTGGCAAGTTTATATAATCTATTGATGCTACTATGATGCTTCCCTAATTTGATAATCTGTTCGAACATAGGTAAACGTTGTGGTGAGATCTTCTTGAGCACTTTTTTCACTGCTTCCCTTGCATAGACGGCGCTAGTGCTGTCATAATTATATAAAGTCTCCAAGAGTGCAAGCTCAAGATTAGCTACGGGGAAGCTATGTTTGCCAATTTTCACTTTGGTGGTCCATTTTTCGAAGCGTGCATAATGATTAGTGGTTTTGGTGGTATATTTTTTGAATAAGACATGTTTGCCGGTGACGATAGTTTCTTTGGCTTGTTTGGTAGGATTAACGATTTGGAGTGACTCAGGAATTTCTCTATTGTTGCGTTGGAGTTCGAGTGCAACGAGTCAGCCTATATATCGTTTTTTTCCCAAGTTGTGCGTGCAGTGTTGATGTAAGATATCCCAATAGTAGTCTTCGAGCACCAAGCTTTCAGCTATGAAATCCTCGGGTAGTTTGACGAAAAAGATATCCTTCTTGATGGGCATCAAATAGCCTCTATTTTTGAGATAATACAAAAATTTATATGCTTTGGTGTCGGTATATTCATCACCGAGCACCTCTGCAATCATCGCTTTGAGTGGTGTGCTATAGATGATTTTTTTCCTCCATTTGAGCAACCTTTTGATCACTTGTTGTAGTTGGGTATTTCTCATGCCAGTAATATGAAGCCAAAATGAACTCCAAAAATAATAATAATCTTTCTAGAAAAATAAAGACGAAGTTACTAGATAAATTTTTTACTTTTGTCTCTTGTTTTCATCAAATAAACTCATAGAACTGCAACGTTCAGATACGATGTTCTTGGTTTCACTGGCTTTATCTCCTTATCTTGTGCGTCATGCAACAACTTAGACTATTCTCTCAGACACAGCCCGTGACGAGAACATATGATTTCGAGTATATCAAAGCCACCTTCACTGCTATTTCTGAGTCAGTACACGAAGTAGTCCTCGAGATCAATTCCAACAAATTCCTCATCTCCCTCAAAGCAGGCCTCCAAAAACTCGAACACTTTGAAGTCATCGCTGTCAAAGGCTTCGTAGAGCTCGGTATGAAAATTATTAGATTGCTCAAAAGAATAGTTTCTGCTCTCTATTTCGAACATTAGATCTTTTCAGATTTTGTTACCCAGCTCTTGTGGCTATAAATAATCCCCCGGCTCGTTGCACTCGCCACCCCCTTTCTAAAAGGGGGAACCGGTTTGCTGTTCTATTTGTTTATTTGACTATTTGATTTTTATGGCAACTATCGATATTACCACTGAAGAAGAATTTGCAGCTGCATTAGCGACGCCAGATGTGTTGATCATCGCTGATTTTTGGGCAGAGTGGTGTGGACCATGCCGTATGCTCTGACCAGTGCTCCATCAAGTAGCTGAAAAGTACCCTGATACGGTGCTTTTGCTCAAAGTAGATGTTGACCAACCGGGCAACCAAAACCTCGCTATGACCTACAATATCAGAAGCATCCCGCAAGTAAATTTCTTCAAAAATGGTGCAGGTGTCGATCAATTCATTGGCGTCTTGCCTCCTGCGCAGGTAGAGGCGATAGTGGAGAAGTATATTGGGTAGTTTCAAGATATAGATGAACTTTATAAGCCTCCGATAAGGGGGCTTTTTTCGTAATATTTTTTGACTTTCTCTAGGTAAGTCCATATACTTAATACGTGATTTATTTATCTTGGGTGGATGAACGAAGAAAACTCTACTGCATCACCTATTACTCAGTGACCTGAAGGTACTTCAGATATATTTTACGCAACCCCAAAGCAAACCAAGCAACAAAAAATAACCACTGCACAACTTCTCCAAGTCACCAAGGAACGCCGTGGAGAGGAGTGTCATACGTTCATTGAAACATATGGAGATACGATAACGCAAGCTATACAGCAAGTAGCACCAACTCTTTCCAGTAGAGCTATCATACGCAAACTCGAGTACTATTTCGCGAGTTCCCCCAAGAGAATCAATACTGATAAACAACTTGCTGATGAAATTGTCCGCATGATTGATGATCTACGTGATGATTTCGTGAGACTACGTGCACTCAAACAATTACAGACTGAAAAACAGAAACATCTTCATGAGCTCTATGACAAACAGCGTAAGGGGATACCTCAAATTAGCTACACTCAGGAGGACGTCCTAGATCGTTGTGCACTGATCAAACAAAACGATGCGCAACGACTGGAGAAAAAAATGTCAGATTTTGTGCATGCTGCACCTATCCAGGAGCGATTCTTCCTACATACTGAGAATGCACAGACCATCACCGAGAGAAATCAGAAATTGTTAACGCTCAGCGACCTTCCCCCACTACTTCTCAATGATTTCTGACATCATCAGCTGGTCGAACTGATCACTGCTGACCAACTTGCCGATGAAGGTAACCAAATGTCACACTGCGTCGGTGGTTCGGGTACTCGAGATCAAGTCAAAGCAGGGAAACTCAAAGTGCGATCAGTCAGAACTGCTGATGGAAAATCAATATATACGATCGGGTACACTCCCCAAAACAAGCAAATCGTCCAACGAAAATGATATGCAAATCAAGACTTGGTGAACAAGAACCAAAAGAACTTCCTACAGATGTGTGCAATGCTAGGGCGATTGAAAACTACCTATCCTATCACCACGGTAGCAGACTGGGATGGGGCATGTGATCAACAGAATGAGGTCTTGCGAAGCGACGGTACCGTGTCAGTAGCAGGAAATATGCGTGCTATGATAGAAAAACATCTTGCAGGACAAACCCTCTTATTCGGGGTGCAATCGCCATTGCTTCTACCGACAACAACTTCGTTAGCAGAGGTGGAGCAACTCTGCAAGATTCCGCATATCACCTTGGATCTGACGCGCATACCGCAAAGTTGTAAAGATCAGATCACTCACATAGCTGGATCTTTCAAAGATACAGCGACACAACCACTCTCGTATGCTTCTTTGACAAGTATAGGTGGCTTCGCTGAGCTCTATGATGCATTTCATGTCGATCTTCCCAAGCTCGAGCACATCGGAGAGCAGGTCTACCTCAAAGCTACGACGCTATCTCCATCAGCAAAAGGTGTAAGCCAAATTGAAACACTACCTATACCTGGTGCACTCAGGCAACACCAACTTGCCCTCCGCGCACAGCGACCAGACGAAAAACTTCCAGATGGAAATAATTTTCGAGATGCCTGTGATAGCCTCCTCCAAGATCCTGCGTTTCTCAGGCTCTGAGTGGACGAACACGGAGACACCTACACCGAGTTTGTCGATGCAAAAGTGCAATGTCGTCATGCCTATCTCCGTACTGAAGGCATGAAGCAAGGAGAGTACGAAAGCGGGAAGAATGACTACAAACAATACACGGACAAGTATCTCATGCCTACTACAAATTCGACAAGGACTCAAGACTGCATCTACAAAAATACTATCGATCAGCAAAAATCAATTTGGAAACAACAGTTGGATACTGACTGCTACGCCAAAGGCTATATGCGACAAACCAAAGCGTATACCGACAAGATTCTCCAATCACTCGCGAATAAATTAAACATCACTTACAATGCTGCTAGCAGAAGTGATCAACAAGTAGTCAAAGCATATATGTATCTGAAAGGTGCGCTTGGACGAGAGCGGTTGAACAGTGAATACAGTACAAATAAAGAATGAGATAAATATTGACAATTAAATGAAAATAGTATTGGTATTCGTTCTTTTGTGTTTTGTCTCAATGACATTCAGAGTTTCTACTGGGACTGCCTTGACGGCGACTATGGTTCGGTTCCGCTCCTGCGTTGCTAGATCATCCACTCCTTCTTGATTTTCTGTGTGAAGCACCTATAATGACAGCGTTTTTAGTCTTTGTTGTATTTTCATGGATATACAGCAATTGTCGAAGATACTCCAGTATATACCAGAATTTGAGCATGTCTATCTCGCATGATCTTTTTCACGTTGAACTGCGACAAGTGAGAGTGATATAGATCTCGTGTATGAACCCAAAAAACAATTATCGATCTTTGAATTATGAGGTATTGCCTATGCATTAGAGCAAAAGACAGGAAGAAGAATTGATTTGATAAATAAAGCACATATACGTCCTGCATTGAAGCAGTCAATTCTTGATTCGCTTGTTCAAATTTATTAGTCATACATCATGGTAAAGGAGGTAAACGTTATTTATACCGAAATCCTAGCTCGTATTGCGAGCATATATCATTTTACGCAAGGTCATACACTCGAAACTTTTGAAGATGATGAGAAAACTATAGCAGCTTGTACTATGTATTTACAAGTGATTTGAGAGCAGGCGTGGAGATTTACTAAATATTGTTCACATATTCCTACTCAGATGCCTTTGCCACAAATGATTGGTATGAGAAACATTATCTCACATGACTATGCGAATGTATTTGCCTGAGAGTTGCGGGCTACGATTACGATTGACTTGCCTGCCCTAGAGCAAATCATCAAACAAGAAATGGAACTTACGAAATAGTATGCCAACAGAAAAAACTTTTAATTATATCGATACATTCATGTCTCCCAAATATTACATAACCACTCCTATCTACTACGCAAATGGTGTGCCACATATTGGACATGCGTATACGTCGTTCATTGCTGATGTGTTGGCGAGAACTAAACGTTTGCTCGGGTATGAGGTGAAGTTTGCGACGGGGACGGATGAGAACGGTCAAAAGATGCTCCAGACTGCTGAGAAGGCGGGCAAAGAACTTCGTGCATTTCTCGATGAGATGGCAGCAGCGCACCAAGCTACGTGGGATGCGTTGTCGATTAGTTATACAGATTTCATCAGAACGACTGAACTTCGCCATCATACATATGTGCAAGAGATGCTCCAGCGTACGCATGATGCAGGACATATTTATCAAGGGACGTATGAGTGATTGTACTGTATCGGCTGTGAAGGCTACAAAAAAGAAGCAGATCTGATAGAGCGTGAGGGTAAACTTGTCTGCCCTGATCATCTTACCGAACCAACCCATATCCATGAGAAGAACTGGTTTTTCCGTCTCAGTAGTTTCCAGTCCGCGTTACAAGAACTCTATACCACACGTCCTGAGCGAGCTATTCCTTTGACTAGATTCAATGAAATCAAGTCTTTTGTCGAGCAAGGCGTAGAGGATTTTTCGATTTCGAGAGAGGGGAGTAGTGTGTGAATTCCGTTGCCGTTTGATCCTAGCTCGGTCACCTATATTTGGTTTGATGCCTTGTATAATTATCTGACCGTTTGTCAGGGGGGTGATGAAAGCTTTTGGCAGGACGGTGAGGTGGTGCATGTAATTGGCAAAGACATAGGGCGTTTCCACGCTATCTATTGGCCAGCTATGCTCATGGCAGTAGGCCATAAACTCCCTGATCAACTGATTATCAACGGCCACTTCACAATAGACGGTCAAAAAATAAGCAAATCGCTTGGGAATGTACTCGTCCCCGAAGAACTCATCGAAGCACATGGCAGAGATGCGTTGCTCTATTATTTATTTAGCGATATCAAAATCGGTAACGATGGTGATTTCAGCCAAGAAAGATTTTTGAGTACCAAAGAAAATTTACTCAAAAAAGGACGAGGTAACCTCGTTTCGAGAGTGTTTAATCTTGCGACGAAGTTTGAAGTAACGCAATTTATGTATACAGATGCTGATCAGGCACTACTTGATCAAGCACTAGCAGAGCTAGGTCTCAACGACCATGTCTTGCTCTGAGCGTGCTTGCATTGAGAAATCCCTTCCATGCTCAACACCTGGGCCAACAATGCAGATCTCATGCAATATACCAGACAACGATTTGAGCTCGTGCAACTGTGAAACAAACTCGTCGATATGACCAAACCACGAGAGATGGCGAAAACTGACCTACCAGGTGCACAACACCATATAGCCCTTATCCTTTGGTTGATCAAAAACGCTGCACTCCTTGCTTTCCCCTTCCTGCTTGAATCTACGGAGAAATTCAAGGCGCTCTTTGCTCGATCTCATCCGTCTTGGTCCACCATCTCTTCAGCCCAGACCTCTACCGACCTCTCCACTCTCATCGCCGAGCGCCAGGGGAGCGTGGTGATCACCGCAGGACACTTATATTAAGAATTTAGAAACTAGACTCCAGACTCAAGAACAAAGACATGGTTTTATATAGGATATTCCCCCCTTACGAAGGGGAGTGGCGAGCGTAGCGAGCAGGGGGGTTAAAAAAAACCACCTCTGGGACAGAGGTGGAGCAGTAAGCAGATTAGTACAAATTGTCATACGCATCGAGCTCACGCTGAACGCTATCGATCATATTTTTCCAGACCAAAGCTGCTACCGCGATTGTTGCAAGTAAAACTCCTACCATAGGCAAGGACTTTTGACGGTGAACAAAATCTTAACGATGAAACATATGAACCTTACACTCAAAGAGTGCTTTTCCAAGCTCTTCGATGAAGATTTGGATTTTTTTCTTTGTTTTGGGCGAAATTTTGCTGATTTTTTTCATTTTTCAGAGGTTTTTTGTATTTTTCTTTATCCTTTTCATCACAATAGTCAAGCTATTTCACATAAATATACTTTTTGGGAAGAGTCAAAGCTAAAAAAGTCCCCCAAAATTTGCATCTCCTCCCTCAGAGGGATATACTAGACATGAGGAGATTGTGGACTGATTTTAAGATATTGACATTGTATTATTATGTTGAAAAGTATTTTGCATATTGCTGAAGCATTGGGACATCGTCTGGCGCACACGTCGTGAGCTAAGGATGACCAGGTTGTAGCTACTCCCAAACCTGCTACGGTCTCCGTAGGGGGCACCGCCTATGTGACCTTCGAAATCAAACCCTACAAAGAAAATGAACTTGGCTATTCACATTGGCAAGGATTTTTGGCGAATTTTTCAAGCATTTCGCATCCCATTTATTTCAGCTTGAGAGGCAACAAGTCTTCCATTCGTATGTATTTGCATGTTCCTGCGCAGTACGCTGGGTATGTAGAAAATGTCTTTTATGCGAGCTTCCCTACGACAGATGTGACCGAGATGGAGACTGCATACGATATAGGCACACAAGGCTACACGCATGTGAAGTTTTCTCCTGATTGTAGTTTTTATGATACAAGTGAATTTTCCAAAGGAGGTTCCTATGTCGATCCCTTCAAAGATATTTTGACCAGTTTCCAAGCAGTTCCCGAGGAGGGAGAAATGGTGATTTTGTACGAGAATATCTTTGATTTCAAAGACACCTTTTGGAAGAAATTCAAACAAAACCTCAAAAAACTGGGTGGACTCTTGCTCGGTCAAGGATGGTGAAAATCAGATGCGGAAGTCAAAGATGATCAACACGCTGCACAAATAAAGAAAGTAGAAAGAGACGTCGAGTTCGCACTCCGTGTCAAAGTAGATGGACTCACCAAACATATGCACGACCGTATACTGGATGATGTGTTGCATGTGTATGATAAGCTCATTTATGAAGGGAAACTTTCTTTTGCCAAAACTAAACAACCTACCTATGCGAACATGAGTCAGTTCATCAACTTTTTCCATATACCTACCAAAGCTAATCTCAACAATAGTTTGCACTATACGGAGTATCGCAAATTACCGCCTCCTATGCTGTTACCCAATGTAGCCAACTCCGAAAAGAATAATGTTACGTTGCTCGGTACGACAGACTACAAAGGCAAACCACAAAAATTCGGTATCAGAAAAGAAGATAAATTTAGACATATTTATATTGTAGGTAAAACAGGTACCGGTAAGTCTACCTTTATGTCCAACATGGTGAGGAGTGATATGTTGACCAATCAAGGGCTCGCAGTGGTGGATCCGCATGGAGATTTGATCGAAGAAGTCATGGCACATATTCCCAGCCGACGTACCAATGATGTCGTGATTTTCGATGTGAGTGATACGCAGTATCCTGTAGGTTTCAACGTCTTGGAGTACGAGAAAGAAGAAGAGAAAAATCTCGTGGCATCTGGTGTGGTATCTATTTTCAAAAAACTCTATGGCAATAGTTGGGGGCCAAGATTGGAATATATTTTGAGAAATGTGATGTTGTCTATCTTGGAATATCCGAACGCTTCGTTGCTCCATGTCGCGAGAATGTTGACCGACAAAAACTTCAGAGAGGATGTTTTGCGCAATGTGCAAGATCCTATCGTCCTCAAATTCCGACGTAGTGAATATGACAAATGGAATGATAACCAAAGGAATGAAGCCGTAGGACCTATTACCAACAAAATTGGACAGTTCTTGTCTTCGAGTATCGTGAGAAATATTTTTGCACAACCCAAGAGTAAAATAAATATTAGAAAGATTATGGATGAAGGTAAAATCTTGTTGATCAATTTGAGTAAAGGTAAAATTGGAGAAGATAGTGCAGCGATGATTGGATCATTTCTGGTCACCAAATTCCAGATCGATGCGATGTCGAGAGCGGATATAGATTTCAGAGATAGAAGGGACTTTTATTTGTACATCGACGAGTTTCAAAACTTTGCAACGGATTCGTTCGAGAGTATTTTGTCAGAAGCGAGAAAGTATCGTTTGTCATTGATTGTAGCTAACCAATACACCTCACAGATTGCAGAGAATGTAAGAAATGCGATCTTTGGTAATGTGGGTACGATTGTTTCGTTTGGTTTGTGATATGATGATGCGACGATGATGTCCTCACAGTTCAAAGACCTCATTACCCCAAACGATTTACTTTCATTACCCAAGTTTACGGCGTATACGAAATTGATGGTAGATGGCGTGACGTCAGATCCGTTTAGTATGAAGACCTTTCCGTTGCCGAGACCTGAAATGTCAGAGGAGATCAAAGAAAAAATGAGAGCACAATCCAGACAACGCTATACAATGGAAAAGGATAAACTCGAAAAACTTCTCAAGGTACGATCTGAGAAACAATTTACCGAAGCAGAAAAAATTGCAGAAAAATCTCAAGTTGAATCTGTCAAAGAAGATGGAACTACCTATAGTGTCAGTGATCTCAAAATTGGCGAAACTTACGAAGGCTACGTCAAACTCAAATACAACTATGGTATCTTCGTCACCTACAAGTGAGTAGAAGGACTTCTCCATAAATCTGAAATTGCACTACCAGCGAACATCACCGAAGAACAATGGAAAGACCTCCACCAAATTGGCGACAAAATCCGCGTCACGGTCAAAGGCTTCAAAGAGATTGAAGGCCTAAAGAGAGTGGTATGGACGCAGAAATAGGCAAAGTGGCAAAGCATCAAAATGCAAAGTACAAAGAATTTGTCATTCTGAGCGTTAGCGAAGTCCCTAAAGGGATAGCAAATCCAGGAGACTTAAGAATTAAGATTTAAGAGATAAGATTATGAAACTAGAAAATAGACTCCAGAAGCTAAATTCTGGAGTCTATTTTCTATATCCCCTTTCCTCAATCATCGCTTTGAGATCTTTTATCAACTTCTCCTTAGGCATTACTCCCTCGATGGTTTTTTGATAGAGTTCTACTGTTGCTTGATTTGCTCATCGTGCTTGCAAGAGAGCAGTGTTGCCTCAGGCAACAGCGTGAGGATATTTTTGAGCTAAGCGAAGCATGAGTTCAGTGATGAAACGGTCAGGAGGTAGTGAGAGGAGGTGGTCGGTGTGCGCATGTTGCATACGTTGATGTTTTTTTCGCACCAGCACAAGACTGACTATACATCCGATGAGCAAGAGGAAAATGAGCACGAGTTTACCCACTACGAGATAGCTTCGTTTGCTCACAAAGGGAAGAGCTGGTCCATAGAGTTCTATCGTCGATGTCATTAGATGCCGAGCAGTACTAAAAAGAGTCGTCGTCGTTCGTTTTTGGAGTCGACAACAGAAGTAGTGGTTGCTAGATAGTCGGTGAGTTGTGCAGGTGAAATGACCTTGAAACCTTGTGAAGTGATGCGAGAGTTGGGATTGGTATCTACGATGATCACTGAGTGATATGTAGATGCGAGAGATGTGAGCTGTGGTGATCGCTCCGACTGCCAGGTGAGGAGGGAACTATTCGTGAGGAAAATGAGTTGTGCATCGGTAGTAACATGTTTTTGGAGTAGAGTGAGTGTTGGGAAAAGTGATGTCAGTGTCTCTTGTGGTGCGAGTTGAGGTAACAGAGGAAGTGCTGTGAGGAGACTTGCGGTGTCGCTCGTATCAGGAACGAGATAGAGTGGCTCATCGCTTGCGCGAATGATTCCTACAGGTGCACTGATCGTGCGAGAGGAAAGTGTGTCGGCTATGAGTGCATAGAGCGTACTGAGCTGATTTGAGGCAACCAATTGAGCATCGTGTATGACGACAAATACGAGAGGTGCGGTGGTCGGTTGTGTATCTGCAAATGCATGACGTACCAAAATTCCTCCACCTATACACAATAGGCAGATTTGAAGTATGAGGAGATAGGCAAGGCGACGAGCGGTCACGCGTCAGAGATACAAATAAAAGAGTAAGGGGATTTTATGAAAACAGATGCGTATTGGTAGACAAACTTATTGAGCAATGATGTCGGTAGTCAGCAAGACATGGAATGCATCGATCATGTGTTGGGTGGTGTCGATACGAATGTCCTGATTTTTGTGACTGATACGAATTGCACCTGCTATGCTTG
>JAYREU010000023.1:0-4017 GCA_041908765.1 Candidatus Absconditabacterales bacterium | reverse complement strand
TCCTGCCACAATGTTTGTGAGATGTCACAGACCTCAGGAGCGGATTGGGTAGCGAGCGCGTAGGCAGCAATGTCGAGTTCACTCGGTTGATAGGTGAACAGATGAGGTGCAACGAGTGAAGAGAGAGGGGCAAGAAAGCCATTTATGTTTGTACGATAGCTATCTTGCATACTTTGTAAAAAGAGTGCGTCTTGACTCGCATCAGTGATCAAAAAACATTCACTTCCCGTAGGCAAAAACTGATGCATCCATTTACACAAACTCTCGGTGAAGAAACTATTAGCTTCAAGTATCAGTTTGGAGGCGAGCTGAGGAAGTTGTGCGCCGCGTTGATTGAGAAAATAATGTTGGACATCATGTTCTTGATAGCATGCATTGAGTAACTCAAGTCACATGTTTACTTTGTGGACTGATTTATAATTTCATTTTTCGATCACGATGAGATGGCAGATATCCTCCCATAAATAGCACAACGCAAACGTATGACGCTGCATCTTTTGACAGACGTATTGTTTGATAAAAAAACTCTTGGGATAGAGGATATACTCACTCAGTTGACGATGACGATCTGGTGCACCGATAAGCATATTCATTTTGACGTCGGGTTGTACACCCATGAGTTGCAGCGTAAACTGCACGTCGCCTGTATGCCCCAAGATATGCGTCTCAGGTTGTTTGTTGACGAAAATATCACTAATTTGATAGGTGATATAATCAGTAGTGATAGCTTGTTCTTGTTTCCATTGCGCAATTTTCTCAGCGATGAGTGCTTTGAAATCACTGATAGATCGTGGTGTGCGACGTCTGCTTTGGACGTGATAGGTGGCGAACACAAATCATCGTTCATCAAGCAAATAAGTATACGCTCTGATAGGAAGTGATGCTGCTTGTTGTACGGCTTGATGTAATTTGCCGGTGAGTTGTCTCTTCAACAAATTACCACCATCGCTATGGTAGAGCGTAATTATATCGTCATGCTGATAGACGAGATGCATACAGACTGCGTCTAAAAAATTAAATCTTCACGTTGCACATCTGCATAATCTTCGGTGAGAAGATGCTTCGTTTTTTTGAGTGTATCAAGTGAGGCAACCAGACTGGTGAAATCGCCACCCTTGGGATAGACGTAGGTCACAGGATCGAGCAGTCCTGTTGGTCTAATGATCTGTTCCACAATCTTACCCGTATGGAGCATTTCATACTCTGCAGGAGTAGCAGAGACGAAGAGTGTCTTGGCTTGTTGTTTTTTGGTCTCCTTGTGCCACTCTTGGTTGTTTGGTACAATGGTACTATCCCATCACAATACCAATTGCAATTCTTCGAAGTTGAGAGGCCTGTGGTGTAGTGCGCTCGGTAATCTAAATCCATGTTCCACCAATGTTTCTTTCCTGGATCTATCCCCACGAGGCATCGCAGCAAGCTGAGGAAGAGTCATATGCGACTCATCTACAATGACGAGACAGTCATCAGGAAAATAATCAAACAACGTATGAGGTGGTGTGCCATCCAATCTTTTTTCAAAATATGGAGAGTAGTTTTCAATACCATTTACAAAGCCCGTTTCTTTGATCATCTTGGTGTCATACAAGACTTTTTTCTTGAGTCTTTGCGCTTCAGTCAACATATTTTTTTGCTCATATTCTTTGCATCTTGCTTCCATTTCTGCTTCTATCGCTTCGAGTGCGCTATCGAGCTGGCTCATGTCTTGCATAAATTGCGTCGCTGGCCAACAGGTCATATGCTGACGTTCTCCCAAGAATTGATAGGTGAGTGAGTCCCTCGCTTCGATACGCTCGAGGATGTTGTCATTGAAATACAATCTATAAATCGCCTTCTCTGTACTGACGGCAACATCAATGGTGTCTCCGTTGACTTCAAATAGTCCCTGTTGTCGATTGTTGGTAAATGGCTTGTACTGCATCATGATCAACTTGAGTTTGATTTCATCGATGCTATATTGTTTGCCGACTTCGGCGTAGAAAAGATTTTCTTTGAAGTAGGTTTTGGATCAGATACCATACAGCGCTGACACAGAGGAAACGACGATCACATCTTCTCTCGAGAGGAGTGATGCCATCGTTGCTAGTCTATACATTTCTATCTCATGATTGATGGTCGCTTCTTTCTCGATATAGACGCCTTTCTCGGGCAAATAACTTTCTGGTTGATAATAATCAAAGTACGAGACGAAATAATGCACCGCATTGTTTGGAAAAAAATATTTGAACTCTGTCGCTAATTGAGCGGCCAGTGTCTTGTTGTGCGAAAGTACCAACGTCGGCTTTTGGAGTGACTGTATGACGTTTGCCATCGTGTAGGTTTTTCACGTTCCTGTCGCTCCGAGCAAGGTAATGGCAGGCAAACGTTCTTGCGAAAAACCTTCGATAATCGAAGCTATTGCTTTGGGTTGGTCTCCAGATGGCTGGTAGGGATGATCGAGTTGAAACATATGTTATAGGGGATTTTGCTAAGGCAATAGAGAAATTACTTTTGGTTCAAGAATATCTTTTGTTGCTAGAGTTCAGATCTGAGAACATATTTCTAGTATTGGTATACAGTTTTTATTTTGAAAAGCAAACGACGCTCATGTTTACACAAAAAAACCCCTGCAGAAACTGCAGAGGCTCACTTTTATATATATGACCAAAACTAACTCTCTTTTAGTGCTCGACTCTTCTTACTCTGTAGACGAGGAAGACGATAGTAGCAACGATCATGAGACCGATGATCAAGTCAGTCGTAGGACCAACTTTGGGTGGAGTTTGTACAGCGGTAGCTGGTGCTTTCACCTCATCGACTTTGACGGTTTGGATATGTTCTTTGCCTACTGCTTCACCATCTGCGTTGAGCGCTCTGAGCTTGAGGAAGTAGTTACCAGATTTAGAAACGGTGAAAGTATATTTACCTGCATCCATCTTAGCGGTTCCTACTTTTTGGTACGTACCTTCGCTTTGATGTCTCAAGTTAACTTCAACGGTAGTAGCAACTGCTGAAGGTTTCCAGGTTAAATCAACACTACTATCTTTGAATGTGTAACTTACCCCTTCAAATACTTTGGTAGATGCATCAACCATATCGTCACCACCTTTGGTAGTGAAAGTCAATTCATTAGAAATAATAGAAAGTGGTTCAACGGTAGGATCAGTAGGATGTACAGGAGCAACTACGATATAGTAGGTCTTACCAGATTCAAGTCCATCGAGCTTGAGGAAGACGGTAGTCTCTTCGGTCTTTTCAACTTCTACTACTTTGTCGGTAATCTTTTCGAAGTCTTGGGTAGCGAGTGTGCTGTTTGAGTAGTAGATTTTGTATTTCTCTACAGCTTTGTCTTCGAACAATACTTGCGTGGTCTTGATAATTACGTGGCCAGTCTCAATTTCATCTGTTTCAATCATTTCTTCTCCTGCGAACTTCCATTTATCACTTTCCATGTCATCGAGAATGTCTTCGGCAGCATCATGGTCAGCAACTGCACCAGTCGGCGCATCAGAGTTATCTAGCTCTTTGAGTAGTTCAGCGAGTGCTTGATCGCTACCCGTGTCTGTTTGTGCAAAGACGAGTGAAGCTCCAAGTGAGTTGATGAGTAAAACAGTAGTGACAAATGCGTACAAAAAACCTTTGTTGCCTATCATGAATGGAAAGCGTAATAAAAAGGTAAAACACGTTGTGCGTTGACGCCATACTACTCAACCAAACGGTATTTGCAAATTATTGATTGTTTTTTTGTAAAAAATCTGTATATCGAAAAAGTGCTATGAGAAGCGGTGTTTCAACTCTTGACAACACTCCTCACTGAGAGAACTGCTTTACAGTAATCAAACATAGTATATAATATTATTTTATTTTTTGCTATAAACCTATGGACATCACCTCCTTTCAGCAGGCTTGTACCAAGTCTATTTCTTTCCTCGAACAAACATTTTGACAACTACATTTATGAAGAGCGTCAAGTGGATTGGTGGAGCATATTGATGTCTTTATTCCTTCATGGGGAATGACGCAGAAAATCAATCAAAT
>JAYREU010000022.1:0-51288 GCA_041908765.1 Candidatus Absconditabacterales bacterium | reverse complement strand
TGGCTTTCTTGCCCCTCTCTCTTCACTCGTTGCACCTCATCTGTTCACCTATCAACCGAGTGAACTCGACATTGCTGCCTACGCGCTCGCTACCCAATCCGCTCCTGAGGTCTGTGACATCTCACAAACATTGTGGCAGGAGTAGTTGTATAACACACCCCTATTTTACGTCAGCGCACAAGTCTGAGAATTTCAAAAAATGTCTTAGTAAGTATGTAAGCACCAAAGCAAGTGAGCGGGCCCCTCTGGGAGCGAGCTTGCTTCGTAGTTGCAAAGTGATACTGAACACAACGTAAGACCTGCGCTGGCTAGATTTTTTTGATCCTTTTTGGATCATGCCAAAAAGGATGCCTCCCGGCAGGGTTGTTAAAAAAAAATAATCCTTAGTGAGTATTTTTATAATAAACTAAACGTTTCCTGGATACATTCGTCTCGCTTCACTCATCTCAGTATGACGATGATAAAAAAACCCTGCGGAAGTCCGCAAGGCACAGGTAGTGATAGGAATGGTTAAGCAATTGCGTGAGAGAACGCTTCGATCTCACGCGCAATTTCGTTACGTTGTTTTTGTGAATCCTCTGCTAAATAGAGGTTGTGGCCTGACAAGTAAATAATTTTTTTGCCGTCACCCACTGCTTTGACAAACTGAGACGAAGTCGTCGCATATGTAGCGAGCGGGTCAGTGATTTTGCCAGGTTGGACGATTCTGGAGACAAAGACCACTAGGTCCACTTCGTCCAATGATTTCAACGTATTTTCCACTGCGGAGAGTGGAAGAGCCGTAACACACGAAGTGTTTTGCAGTATCGACTGCGCTACCTTTTCGCACGGTTCAAATTCATCAGTGAAGAGAGCTACCTTGGCGAAAAGAGATTTTTGAGATAATTGTACCATAAGTTTTATTTTAACTTTTTTTTGAGATGATTTTGTCAATAGGAAGCTACTGATTTCTGAGTAAATTTCAATTGAAAATTGAGGGAAAATGCATATGCTCACCTATACTTTTATCGTTTTCTCCAAAACCCTTTATGGAAACGAAGTTTGGCTTACTTACCTTCTACACATTCGTAGATATCGCTGATCCCCACGCAGAAGTTGCTCAACACAAGCAGTTTTTGGAGGATATTGGCATCAAAGGGCGTATTTATATAGGCGAAGAGGGCATCAGTGCGACCGTCACGGGCAATCGTGGTCAATTGCAGGCCTACAGACGATATTTGGCTAGTAGTCCTTATTTTCAACATATTCCTGATATCGATACCAAAGCTACCTACGTAGACACCCACGAGTTCGACAAACTTATTGTCAGATACCGCGAGGAAATTGTAGCACTCGGCAAAAAAGTAACTGCGCAGCAAGTGGCGACCGCAGACAGACAAATCCCCATCGATGAGTTCAAACGTATCGTCGAGACCCAAGACCCTGAATGGGCTATTCTCGATATGCGCAATGATTACGAACGACAAGTAGGACATTTCAAATGAGCCATTCCCGCAGGGACCGTCAATTTCAGAGAAGTGCCTGACCTCCTCGAAAAGTATAAAAACAAGCTCAAAGACAAAAAAGTAGCCATGTACTGCACCTGAGGCATCAGATGTGAGAAACTTTCTGTGTTGCTCAAAGATTCTGGGCTGACGAATTTTTATGCGCTCAATGGAGGTGTCGTCAAATACACCAACACCCACAACGATGGAAACTGGCTAGGCAACCTCTACACCTTCGATGGTAGAGTCAGTTGTCCTATCGGTGATGAAACAACCCACACACCCATTGGGGAATGTATCTACACGGGTATCAAAACTGATAACTGCGAAAACTGTCGTTATAGTCCGTGCAATGCGCGTATCATCGCTGATCCCAAAGCGTATCGCAAACATCGAGGATTTTGCTCTCAGGAATGCGCTACCAAAGCACAACAAGATATGCTCGTCAAAAATGTAGACCGAGATAAATTTGACTACAAAGCACTACGTAGTCAGGTCAAAGTAGATCCCACCACGAAAGAAGCCTGCATCGCACAAGTTGCTGCACATCTCAAAAAGAAGCTTCTCCATACTGTTTTCAATCACCTGACTCCTCAAAAAGAGAAAGTCTTGATCGATCGGTAGAAACTACTTACTATACCAAACACCAAAGCAACTACTCTAGTCTTAGAGGATTTTTTCAGTACAGTGAAGGTACTTTATGTGTACTCTCACCACTATGCATCCGCATCTCGTCCAACTCAATCATCGCTATGCGACCAAAGTCTTCGATAGCACCAAGAAACTTACTGCAGACACTCTCTACGTACTCGAGGAAAGTCTCAGACTCACGCCCTCTTCGTTTGGTATTCAACCATGGAAATTCGTGATTATCAGTGACGAGGCATTGAGAGCCAAACTTCTCGAGCGTAGCGCAATGAATCCCACACAAATCACTACCTGTTCTCATCTGGTAGTCTTGTGTGGATTGATCGATGTCGATGACAACTACATCAACAGTTATGTTGAATACGCACTAGAGCAATGAGGCGATCCCGAGAGATTGGGCAAATATCAAACCATGCTCCAACAACGTATGTCAGAACACAGAGAAGCAGACGCCATGCATATGTACGTCCACAACCAAGTCTATGTGGCACTTGGTAACTTGGTAACCACGTGTGCGGTACTTGGTATCGATGCTTGTCCAATGGGTGGTTTCGTTCCTCATGTCTACAACGAAGAACTCTGACTTACCGAGCAAGGCTACGAAGCTGTGGTGTTGTGTGCGCTTGGCTATAGAGCAGCAGATGACTCTACTGCGAGTAAGCCGAAGGTGAGATGGCCGAAGGAGAGGGTGATAGAAGTTAAGTAATACACACTAAGCAATTGGTGTTGTCCAAAGATGAGTGTACGTTGCAAAGAGTACTCATGCAAGATGCAGCAGTATCACTCCCGTCACAAAGAATCGTCCTACATTTTTGAGGAAACTATTTCACAAGGAGATAAGGAAGAAATATCCAGCAAGAGTCAGGAAAAATAACATATAGATCGCTAAATAACCAAGTGTAAAGTCAATTTTTTGAAGACTACTAGGATCAATAGCTACTAATGCCTTATCACCAAAGGCTGTTTTAATTAAGACTTTTTCAGCGTCAACTTCAGTGAGATCAATAGCAATATCGTGACCAAGGAAGAATTCTACATTATTAAGTAGGCTATATGAATGTTCAGCATTATTTACTCATCCAGTAGACACAAACGACCAAAAAAGGACGCTCACAAGTGTCCGCCCAAAACAAATGAGGAAAAGCCCACGAAGCATATTCCCAACCTTGTGAGAAAATACACTACGTTCTTGCTCGGAAAATGCTGTTTTGTATTTTGCCAAATGGAGATGCAATGTGGTAGTAGTAATATGCCAAACCTGTTTACCAGCAATAGTTCTCTTCTTCCATATTTCTCATAATACCTTACCTCGGAACCTCAGGATTGAGCAATGTGAAATACAAAGTATTACTAACACGATGAGAAACACCCAAGGAGTCATTGAAAATAAATAGTTCAAAAGCACATACAGGGGGTCAAGAAGATAATAGAAGTAATGCATCTGGAAAAAGACATAATAAAACTCTTTATTATATTCCTAGGGGTAGTGATTTGTCAAATTTTGAGGCACAGAATGTATCTATGTATTCAAATTATTTATGGCTTTGTTGATTCTCGTGCATTTGAATATTTGGCTATTTGCTCATTTGTATATTTGTTTTTCCTCTTGCAACTCTCCTCCAACCGACTACACACAAGTGTACAAAAAAAACCTACTCTATGCATAAAAAATTTATGTTTCCTGATGAACCATTTCAGATCGATGATCGATGGTATATTGAGGGTAAGGAACTGCAGGAGCAAAAAATACTGATTGCTTTGCAAATTCCTGAAGTGTATGTGCATTTCATGAAACTCGCTAAGCGCCAAGAAAGTAGCTTGCGACGCGGTATTCGCAATGAGTTTCGTGCACTCTCTCACAACCTCATTCCAACGATGGTTGATCCTGTGCTCATCGCGTACAACTTTTTGAGAGACAAGGCGCTGTGTGAGCTACATGCATTGGGCAAACGAATTGAAAATTGTGAGCCTTGGTATGCGGTCATGATGAGTATCTTGTGGCAGAAACCATTATTGTGTGATGAAGAAATTCTCAGACAACAAGAGCTGGAACGTGATATGCTGAACAACTATCAGACACACTCCTTGCAACTCGCACTTCGTCTGCTAGACACCAACACACCGGCAGGAGCCAAAAAAGAAGCGCTCATCTATCGTGAACTTGGTAGGAGAAGTATGCTAGGCAATGTCTGTATGCAACTCAAAAATCGCTAACAGTATTTCAATTTGGTTGAGCCGGTCTTCGGCTCTTTTTTTGTTGTTTCCAAATGGATTAAACTGGCATAATTTTTGACAAAAATGCCTTTATATGTATAATAGTTAAGAAAGATTGTATATTTTGGTTGCATCTATCCCATGGAAAATCAAAAGCACTCAGAAACAAGCCAACGAAAAGAGTCACTTGAGCATATCAAGGAATATATTTTGCAATTACTCAAAAAGCAACAAGACACTCAGTCGGCGCAACAAAAAACAAAGCAGGATATCGAATCAACACTTAACGCAAAAAATCCAAAGGAACTGGAAAAAAACAAAACATCTCCTGAGTCCCGATGGGATAGGGTCAAAAACTTGGCTGGGTGAAATGAGGATGAGCAAGACTCCAAAGATGCGCCCCAAAAATGAGGCTTTGAGCTCCCTCCTGAGGATCAAGATGAATACATACCCCAAGATAGTGAATTTGGTGAAGCAATAGGTGAATCAGCGCGTTTCGGCGAAGTATATCCGCCGTATCTTGGATACTATGCTCAGGGCAAGAAATCCTATTTCACTCCTCAAACCAACCTCTGGTCCAAGAAAAAACAACTCTCCCTATGCAATCATGATATCCCTCATGGCACACCTCTCCTCAGTTACGCAGGCTTCGTGCAAGCTGGTATCACTGCTATACCTTTGCCAAGTGAATCACTTCCCCATACATCCTCATTGCAGTATCAAGGATCAGTTGCACCACAATTTCATGTTGACCAAAATAATTGTGTCTATCTCGTGAGCAAAGAAAAGCAAGCGGTAAGTTTTCAGTTTGCTCACCATCAGACAACAAATGACAAACCACCTGTATCTGAAGACACACAGAACATCATTTTTGCAAGTCTAACTCACAAAACAGAAGCGATTCTCGCATGACTAACAGGCAAGCCAATTCTAGAGCAAGCAAGACTACTTTCCTCGTATATCAAAACCACCAAAAAATATAACACCGATAGACAAGGAACACTCAGAAATACCGCCAATGCAAAAAACTATGTCATCAAACTTGATGAGTCAGAAGTACTTGAATGTTATAGTGCAAATACGCTCTTGGTAGCATTATGTAGGAAACTTGGCATCCCTGCCAGACTCATCGTAGGACACATGGTGCAGTCTGTCTCCAAAGACGGTAAAGCACATCTCACTCGTAACAATGGTCACGCATGGACGGAGATCCGAGACGGAAAACAACGACAAAGACTCGATGCCACTCCTACAGAAAAAGAAAATGGAGACTCCAGCGAGCAAAATCTTGATGAGCAAAACAATAGCGATGCAGATAGTAACATGGACGAGGGAGCAGATAGTCAGGATGCATCATCTTCTGAACAATCAGATAAGGGAAAAGAAGCATCTACAACGGATGCGTCTTGAAAAGAGCGTAGTGAACAAAGTGATGATTCAGGAGAAGAAGAAAGTAACGAGTCTCCAAAAGAGTGAGAAGAAAATGACAAGTCTTCGGATATCCCTCCATCCAAACCGAAACAACAACCATGACCCATGACATGACCACGTGATCAAAAACCACAAGCTTCCAAATCAGCCGAGCAAATGCTCGACGAGTTCATCAAAAAAGCCAAAGATGATAGTCTCACCGCACAGTGAGAACAGCTCACCAAAGCGCTGGATCAACTCGAAAATGCGCAAAGCAAAGAAGATATCAAAAAGATACTGGATACTGCATGACTCACTGATTTCGCCAAAGAAGAAGTTAATAAACTAGGCAATCAGTGAATACTCGAACAAGAAAAGAAAGAGCTCGAAAAGATTGATGATGAGCAAGAGCTCGAAAAACAACTCCAAAAGTCACTCCTGGATCCCTTGTACAAACAAAAACTGAAAGAGTACGCTGAGCTTATGAAGAAAAAAATTGAAGAACAAAAACAAAAAATGAAATCGGAAATGCAAAGATTCGGTTTCACAGAGCAAGAACTATCTCTCTACAAACAATACAAACAGCTCGAACAAGAAGTAATGCCAGAGGTTAGGAGACAAATTGAAGAACTCAAAAGAGTGCTCCCCCCGCAATATCTCATTCAAAGAGATGAAGATAACTATTACCGTAGCGGAGCAAAACTCGACAAAACCAAACTCGTTGATCGAAAAGTAAGTGGCAATAACAAAATTTTCAAAAGATCCCAGATAGAACTAGATAGTCAGGAGATCAATATGTTTGAAACGATCATCATCGATAGGTCAGGAAGTATGGGAAGTTGGAGTGACCCCAAGTCACCTTTTTCACAATCAGTCAAAGCAGCAATTACCAGAGCAAAAGTACTCGAGCACTTCAAAGTGGATATGAGTATTGTCATCTTCGATGATACGCTCGATGAAGTGATGAACTTCGGAGATCAGTTCTCAGATCGTATGACCAAAATACCTTCCAAACTCATGAGAGCTTATACCGCTAGGTCGTGAGGCAATAGCCAAGAGCCTATCACCTACGTCTATCACAAAATGAAAGACAGAATGAAACAACTAGGTGGAAAATCATTTGGCAATGTCTCCTTCATCGGAGATGGAGACCTCTATAGCTTTCAACAACTCCCTGCACTCAAAGCTATGATAGATGATCTCAAAAAGCAAAATATGTGAGTCACTGCATACTATATCAATCAAAGTGAGACCAAAATGCCCCTCATCGAATACTACTTCTGACCGCCTACAGCCTGAGCCACGATCTATGCCAAAGATAGTCCAGACCTCTCGAGTAAAATCATCAACAACCACAAAACCAAACTCAACCTTCTCATCAAAAAATATCTCAAACAATCATAATATTTATCTCATCTTACTCTCCTCATGACCACCGAAAACAACAACCAAAACATCTCATCACCTGAAAATACATCAGGTAAGTTTGCGATAGATCTCCTGCCCATTCAAAACAAAGAGGATAAGTATGCTCCTCTGAGCAACTTAGCGATACTGGCATGATTTGAGAAGTCCGGAAATATCAGAACAAAATTTAATGCTTTATGATTTAATCTAGATAGCACCAATTTAATTACACTACAAAACTATAATGAATACTGATGTATGAAAAAGGAGTTTGCAAAATTCTGATACGCGCGAAGTATCACGAAGGCGGAAAAGATCGGATCATCAGGTTGTCTACTCTTCAAGGTACAAGAAGTGTCTATTGTAGGTGATCAATGCATCCTTAAAACCACAGATGGTATGCTTTTTGTGGGAAAAACAGAAGACTATCTACAAAATGGTCTCTTAGCGCTCATCAAAAAAACGCCGTGAGACATTCAAGTGATCAAAGCAGAAACACTTCAAAAAGATAAATACTCACTAGACTGATGACTCCTCAATATCAAATCCAAACAACTCCTCAGTATATGAGCAGATGATTATTGTGAAACACGTGAAGGAGGCAAAGAGATCTGTATTCTCAAAGACAACAAAATAGCACTGTATACTTATGATGACGATAGTATCGATCGTCAGTCTGACTACTTCGACCTCAGTGTCTATGGGGACATCAAAAGTATCAGGACAGACAGCAACAATAACTTCTATTTCATCATCTGCGAAAAAGAGGGAAAGAGCGAACTCAAGATTCTCAATAGAAAGTCGTTAGAGGAAGTAATGAGCTTCTCAAATCTCAATAAGATTGTTTATCTAAGTGATGAAATTGGAAGATTGTACTGCATGGATACTGAAGGATATCTGAGGATAGTCACCGTCAATACCAAAAATCTTCCGAGGTGATATGTGGATACTCATGCTATCAATGCAGAAACAACTGCTAGTGCGGTGATCAAAATCGAAGACAAACCAAGAAGTGAACTCAAAAGCATATTGAGTGCATGAGGTATTCTCCTCGCTCCTAGTGCAGAAACTGGGGATCACACAAGCGATGGGGAAGGTACGCTCGATGATAGCATGCTGAGACAACAATTGCGGCAGACACCTGTCGATGGTTTCGCAGGCAAGACGCTCCATACGCTCTATACCGAAAGCGAGACACAAGCGGAGATTGATCTCGTCTATCAACTTGCTCAACAGCTCAAAAAAAATCCGCAGATTATGGCAGTCGAAGGACTGATAGATCCCATCATCACTACCATTAGCACCAAAAGAGATAGTATACGTCTCGTGGCTATAGGCACACAGCTGCAGGCAATTGCTGAAGATATAGCAGAAACTAGTGACTTTGCTGGATTAGTTGCTATCAAACAACAACTGAGTACCTGCAAACAAATGAGATCACAAATACTTGCGACCAACAAAGAACTAGACTTACTTTTGAGAGAAACTATAGCAGTCATAGATACCAAGATACAAGAATATCAAGCAGAACACCAGGAAGAACTCAACCAAGATATCCAGGCAAATTGTGATCTCATTCGTGAGTACATGGAAAGTATTGATTACCTTCCTCAGATTACCTCAATCTATAGTACAGATTTATGGAAGAGCACAGAAGCGATGCTCACGTATATTGATGAATCACAAAGAGATCCATGGAAGAAAAAAATGAGTTCTCTGGTCAGTACAAGACAACACCAACTAGCCAACGAACAACAACTCGTCAAGAAAAATCACCAACATGAGCAAGAAAAAATAATCGAAGGTATTAAAGCAAACTTCAGTATTCTCAAAGGTATCATCGAAAGTATCCAAGACGAAAGCACACTCAAAACCATGGAACTCAGCGATCCACTAGTGCTAGACATCAAGCAGCACATTGACGCACTACCGACCAACAAAGGTGATGAACTCACACAAAGACTTGAGCAACTCTTCAAAGAAAGACAACTCAGTATTCAATTTTCCAAAGAAACTACCTGATCTTCATTCAAAACACTGGATCAGTATGGTATTCCAAAATCACTCTATTTCGTGCCAGATATCAACAAAAAAGTAGGACGAGATATTGCTTGAAAAGCCCTCAACAATGGTCAGTACAAACTTCAGTTCGTCTCATCCACAGGGAGTATTATTGAACCAAGTATCAACAAAAAGATGCTCGGTAATTTCAAGTTTGCCTATACATTTGAGGAATGGCTAGAGCTCAAAAAAATAATTGCCGAACGAAAAACCAATGGCGCAAAAACAAAATACCTAGAGCTCAAAAAAGACCGTGAAACAAATAAAGACGCCTTAGCAGACTTAGAAAAAAAATACTATGTACCGAGGATGCTCGAAACAATGAATGCAATTACCGGAGAAGGAAATTATCGAAATCTACACACGAGAAAGTATCTACCCCAGATTGATAACAAGACGGTGATTACAGAGACTATCCAAGACTCTCTCAAAAAACGAGGAAGAATTTTGAGTCAACAATTACAATACAAACAATGAATTATGATTGTCGAAAGCGAAGCAGGCACAGGCAAGAACTTCAAATGTGATATCCTCGGACATTTGACCAACAGAGAGGTATTTGATGTCAGTTGTAATGAATACATGGAAAAAGAAGATCTCCTCTTTTCTCCTGAAATTGATAATGAAGGTACACACCGTCAACCCAGTAAGCTGGTACAAGGACTACAGACACCAGGTTCTATCATAGTCCTCGATGAGATAAATACGCTCAAGCCAGGAGTTTCTAAATTACTCAATCCTCTCCTCGATGGGCGCAGATATATCAACGACCCGCAAATGGGGAGGATCTATGCACATCCATCTGTAGTGATTATTGGGCTCATGAATCCGAGATACTATCGTGGGACCAAAGATCTGCCACAGGAATTCGTATCCAGAGCAAGAATCACGTGAGACAAATATCCAAAAATGCAAGAAGAAGCATATATGATTAGTAAGTACTTGGATGGTTCACTCAGCAAACTGAGTCAAGAAGAATTCAACAACTACCGAGATGAATATATCAACAAGTGAGTGGTTCCGTCAAACAAGTCTGTATACAATTTATTCATCTCTCTCCACAAGACGGTGAAAGTCGCAGCTAAGATTAGGGAGATCTACTCAGAAACAATGAAAGGGAATGGGAATGTAGGACAAGAGCTCAACTTTGTATTTACGATCAGAGACGGAAACTATATCATTCAAGATTTCAATCACTCCAAAGACATCTTGGAGTCTACCAAAGATGTGATTCTCGCGAAAATCGCTGATTCTGATCAAAAAGACTATGCAGAGTCACTTATCGAAAGCATCTGTAAATAATTTCCCCAAACAACCCACATCCTCCGTTGTAATGTAACACACTTTGTGTATTTTTGTGGTATGTTCCCGTGCATTTGTAAATTTGCAACTTTGAATATTTGTTTGTTCCCGTGTATTTGACTATTTGATTATTTGTAAATTTGTTTATTTGTCTATTTGCTTCATGGATCCCATTACCCAAGGCATACTCTGATGATCTCTCTTCACGCTCACGACGGGTAAGCATGGTCGAAAGCCATTTTTGCTCAGTGCGGTGGTGACCAATCTTCCTGATTTTGATATTTTTTTCTCGCGTTTGCTGACGGCTGATCCCATTGATCAAATGTTTTTTCATAGGTGAATCACGCATACGATTGTGTGAGGTCTCGTCATTGGTATCCTGGCTGGACTTATTTGGCGGATGGTGGAGAAAAAACAATTTTCGCTTTGGCGTCTCATAGGCGCGTGCATACTGAGTATTTTTGGAGGACATCTCGTGATAGATCGATTTACGAGTTATGGCATGAGGCGGTTCCTCCCACGAAGTGGCGTAACGACAAGTCTTGATAGTATCTTCGTAGTTGATTTTGGTATGTGGGCGATCGTGATTGGCTGATTCATTCGGTATCTACTGAGTAAACACAAACAACGTGTAGCAAGATATATTCTCCTGTGTGCTATCGGGTACTTTTGTTTTGCAGCCGGTGTGAAACAATTTGCTAGCACAGTACTTCAAAAACAATTTGTCTCAGACTTTCCCAACTCTCCCATCATTTCACAACTCACGACTCCCGAACCATTTCAGCCATTTTTGTGGAGAACAACGATACAAACAGCCAGTACAGGACAAACGTATACGTTCACCGAAGGTCGATGGTCTATATTTGATAGGACAGTACATGCAGATCGAAAAACGACCTCAAGTGAACTACCACGCGACGAAGTCAGCGCAGATCTCACCGGGAAGCGTGCAGAGCAGTTTACCAAAATAGTGAGTTTCTCAAGAGGACAGCTCGCTATTCACATCACTACAGGTGGCTATATTGCAGAGAATTTGATTTTCGGTCCGCTCAATGGACGAACTCAGCAATCTACTTCACGCGGCTTCCAATTCTTCGTCTCACCAAACAATATCGAACGTCAAGGCGACCTACCTCGCTTCACAGAAGGTCGACGATGAACATTTCGAACAAGGGTCTTTGGGAAATAAACCTCCGTCATGCTGAACCGCACATTTCTCCCCCTGTCAAGGGGGAGCGAGAGGGGGTTTTAAGAAACGTTTTTATAGTTCATAAAACCCCCCATAATCCCCCCTTGACAGGGGGGACGTCGTTGGGTCTTTTTTGGTTACTGCTGAGCTTTCATAAAAAGTTTATTTCATAAACTTTTTTGATTAACTCAGCTGTACTTTAGTGCTTTTTTGGGCTCGTGCAAAAAAGTAACTGCTCTGCATAAGATATGTTTTCTTGCATATCCCCCACTTTCCACTATCCTACAGACAAGAATGATTCTCTTTATTTTTGAAGGAATAAAGACTATGGCATTGTTTGGGAAATGAAAAGAGGAAGAAGGATACGCAAAGCTCGAACAGCTTTTTTTGCGCAATGCTGATGATCAAGCATTCACCTTGGGTGAAGACATCCACACACATTTCCCGACGCACATTCCTACGATGCTCCTACTGGCGCGTCTTCATCTCAAGCACAATCACTTTGACAAAGCACACGAACGATATACCAAGATACTCGTGATAGATGCCTTGCATACCGATGCTCGCCTCGGGAGAGCAGAAGCCTCTCTCGCAGAAGATGAAACGGAAGATGCGCTCCTTGATTACCTCCAGTTGTATGAGACCTCGTTCAATACCACTTCATATTTGATAGCACTCGGCACCTGTTTTGAGAAACTCAATCTGCATCAAATAGCGCATAGATATTATGAAAAGGCAGTCAATCAATCACCCTGAGAACTCAAAGCATTAGTGGCATTTGGGAATCATCTCATGCTGATCGGTCAATGGAAATCTGCACAAGTTCAATGCCTGCGTGCCAAAAAAATGTATTACGATCATCCTGGAGAATATGACACTTCGCTAGGAGAGGAAATTACTCAACTCGAAAACGAACTCAAGCAACTCATGATGCCTCAGCCTATGGAACAGGCACTCAAAAAAAATGTGAAGAAGAAAACAACCCCCAAGACTGAGAAGAAAACAAAGAAGGGCAAATAGAGTACAATTAAGGAAGAATTAACGTCGATGTGTATGTTACACACATCCATTCATTTAGCACCTTCTCTCTCATGATACAAGCATCTGATCTTTTTGTTGACTGTCTCGTCGCGCATGGCGTCACGACTATTTTTGCGGTTCCCGGAGAAGAAAATCTTGATCTTGTAGAATCTATTAGAAAAAGTTCTATCAAGATGATTATCACGAGGAATGAACAAACTGCTGTCTTTATGGCGGCAACTCGAGGGAGACTGACGGGGAAGGTGGGTGTAGCATTGGCGACGCTCTGACCCTGAGCTACCAATATGGTCACCGGTGTTGCACACGCACAGCTAGCAGGTGTGCCTATCTTGGTCATCACGGGACAGAAGCCTATCAAAATTTCTAAACAAGGAGGATTCCAAATTATCGATGTCGTTGGTATGATGCAACCAATCACCAAGCGAGCAACAAGTATTGTAGATATTCAAAGAATCCCCGCTACGATCGCACAAGCACGGACACTCGCTGAGACCGAAAGGCCTGGTGCAGTTCATATCGAACTCCCCGAAGACATCGCGAGAGAAACAACCGACAAAATGAGTTGTCCGGTGATGCCTCAGAGCATCAGGAGACCCATTATCGATGAAAAAATGCTCAAACTCCTCAAAACTACGCTTGAGCAAGCGAAACGCCCACTTATCCTCATCGGTGCAGGTGCAAACAGAAAAAGAATTACCAACTACCTCACGAAGTTTATTCAAAAAACCAATATCCCTTTTTTCACGTCCCAAATGGGCAAAGGCGTCGTCGATGAATCGTTGCCTCAATACCTCGGTACGTGAGCGCTCACTAGTTGAGATGGATTGCACAAGATTATTGATCAAGCAGATTGTGTCTTGGCAGTTGGCTATGATGTAGTAGAGAAACCTGCTACGATAGTGGATCGTTGCAACACCACACTTATTCACATCAATTTTTCTCCCGCACAAGTTGATCAAACCTATCAACCTACACTCCAGGTGATTGGTGATATTTGAAGCACCTTTTGGCAGTTATACGAAAGTACTCTCGATACGTCGCATCGAGACTTTACACAGATGTATACGGATGCACAAGCATATCATGCAGATATGAAGCAAAAAACTGAAACTGAACTTGCACAATCTACCGTTTGACTCAGAGCACTGGCTCATATCTTGAGACAGCACTTGTGAGCGCAAGATGTGCTTGCACTTGATAACGGTCTTTATAAATTATGGCTCACGAGAAACTTCCCTGCATATAGCGCCAACACATTCCTTGTAGACAATGCTCTTGCCACCATGGGAGCATGAGTGAGTATTGGGATGGCTACTCGCTTATTAGACAAAGAGCATGAAGTAATTTGCGTTGTTTGAGATGGTGGGCTGATGATGAACTTGGGTGACCTACAAACAGCTGTAGCGTTGGGTGGCCCCCTGACCATCGTCCTCCTCAACGATAATGCGTATGGTATGATCAAACGAAAACAACAAGCTATGGGTCTCGAAGAGTTTGGTCTCGATCTCACCAATCCAGATTTCAGTATACTTGCCAAAGCATTTGGCGTAGACTATCAACTCGCTGATTCGCCTACTAAACTACAAGAGGCACTGAAAAAAACACATATGCAACCAGGTGTACATCTGATCGAAGTCCCCATTGTGTATCCTGTGGAAGTGAATTAGTGTCATTCTGAATCCCCGAGCATAGCGAGTGGGATGAAGAATCTCAGAAATAACAAACCATGAGATCCTTCCGTTTCGTTCCACTCAACGTCAGGATGACGATTACTCTTAATTCTTAACTCTCAATTCTCATGTCTTCCCCCTTCTACCTCGCAGGCCAACGAATCACCAGCATCGAATCACTCGATGTTCATTTTCCGTTCAATGATGAAGTGGTCGGTAGTGTTTCTCTCGCACAGCCCGAACATATTGAAGCTGCGATCGTTGCAGCACACGAAGCATTGCCTCAAACAAGTGCGCTTGAGCCCTATCAAAAAGTAGCAGTCCTCGACTACATCGTGCAACAACTTACCGCACAACAAGAAGCATTCGCACAACTCCTGACCCAAGAGAATGGGAAAACTATCAACGAAGCACGCGGTGAAATGACCCGTTGTATTTCTACGTTTGCCAACGCGAGAGGTGAGGCCGAACGCATGTATGGTGAATATCTGCCTGCAGGCATCACGCCTCTAGCTGCTGGACGCCATCTGATTACCAAACGTTTTCCAATTGGGGTAGTCTCTGGTATCACACCCTTCAATTTTCCGATGAATCTCATGGCACACAAAGTGGCACCGGCTATAGCGGCCGGCTGTCCTATTATTATCAAGCCTGCTAGTGCTACACCGCTCAGTACGCTCAAATTTGCCCAGATCGTGGCAGACAGTGGCCGGCCGCTGTGAGCGTTTTCTGTGTTACCGTGCAAGAGAGAAGTTGGCCAACAGCTGGTGACAGATGAACGTATTGCTCTGCTCAGTTTCACCTGATCTCCCCAAATCGGCTGGAAGATGAAACAGGACGCAGGCAAGAAAAAAACCGTCCTCGAGCTCGGTGGCAACGCCGGCGCCATCATCGACGCAGACGTACAAGATTGGGACTATGTTGTCAAACGTTGTATCGTAGGTGCGTTTTATCAAGCCGGACAAAGTTGTATCTCCGTCCAGAGAATTCTCGTACACGAAAGTGTCAAAGATATTTTTGTTGAAAAATTTGTCGAAGCGACCAAACAGATCGTCGTAGGAGATCCGCGTGATGAGGCAACGACCATTGGTGGCCTCATCGATCAAAAAAATTGTGAGAGACTCGTAGGACGGATCGCAGAAGCAGTCAATCAGTGAGCTACTGTTTTGACCGGTAATCAAGCTACCGGTACCCTTCTCCAACCTACTGTCCTAAGTAATGTATGACACGATGCAAATATTAGAATCCAAGAAGCATTCGGTCCTGTAGTCCTCATCGATACACGAAAAACTATCGAAGATGCAACTGCACAAATCAACGATTCGACCTTCGGTCTCCAAGTAGGAATTTTTTCAAATAATCTCCAACACGTACGATATCTCTTTGACCACGCACATGTCGGTGGCGTCATCCATGGTGATGTCCCTAGTCGAAGAGTAGACCATATGCCCTACGGCTGAGTCAAAGACAGTGGCCAAGGTCGCGAAGGAGTGAAATATGCTATGGAAGATATGACAGAAGTGAAGTTGTTGGTGGTGAATCCGTAGATATTACTCTTCCTCCCTACGGGGTATATAGCAGTTGGTAAAAATACAGATATCTGCTTTTCCATGACCAGAAATTTTTCCTGTACTCAAGTCTATTTTTGCATGAACTGGGTACATTTCAAAAAAATACCCATTTGTGAGAGCTCCGATCCAAACAACTTTAGCTCCCAACAATATAGGTAATATTTGATTTGTGAGCGTTTCTCATAGTCATTCAGTTATTTTTAGTAAATAGTGTTGTAAATCATATGAACTATTTGCTTGTATGCCTCTTGATGCCAACGCCTTCAATGTTTTCTTTTTGAGCTCATTACTTAACCTAAAATAGCCTTTCGCAGGTAGCAATTTACCGCCCACCCCTTGTAGTTTCAGTGCGCCATATTTAGTATGTCTTACTACTAGTTTTTTATCTGTTTCATCCCGATCAAACACATGTGCGATGTGTTTGACCGTATCTACATCCTGTCAACTACACTGTTCGAGTACTGCTAATTGCTCAGGCGTAGCACAGGTTAGACACGCATGTATTCGTCATAAGGGTACACTCTGACTAGCAATAAACTTGAGTAGCATATACTTGTCATCTGGAAATTCGGTAGAGATTTTTTCAAAAGATGCTTTGCTCGTATTCGTCATAGATACTACATAATGACGTAGTACAGCTGTATGTACTGGTTGGCAAGCATCACAAAGCTTTTCTGCAATTGCTATAGATAGTCATTTTTGGATTGCTAGGTCATACACGTGTGCTAGGTCAGCGGACTGTTGTAGTTTTTTTCTACGCGAAGGGATGCCTTTGTCCTGGAGCGACTGGAGATAGACTTCATGTGGTTGCAGGAGAGCAGACTCTAGATCTGGCGCATGATAGGTACTCTGAATACCTTCTATGTCATCACCTAGATCACTCGCTTTTATTTTCAATTGTTCAAGATCACGCTCCTTTTGATCCAGATGCTGGAGATACGCATAGTCTCCTGCAGAAATGAGATCTGATTTTCCTGTTTGCACATAGGATTTCACCAATGGTGAGATATGTGTTTTGATATACGCCTGATCGACATGCAACATGGCTACCAAGGTCAGCTCTGATTTTTTCAAACGATCCGCCAACATGTGTGCCAATACGGGTCGTGATGAGATGTATACTTCTTCCTTTGGCTTACCAAACCACTTTTTGATTCTTTCTGCTAAGGGAACAAATTGCTGGGGAGCGGTAGTTGCAACTCATACTGGTTGTATCAAATGCACGAACTCTTCATAGGTCAACCCAGGATTGATACGGTGCGCTTCCTGATAGTGCTGTTGCAAAGCTTCCTTGTGTTGTCTATCGGTATCCTCATCCATCACAATATGTTTACCTGTAAACGCCAAAATCTCCTGCAATTCTTTGGCAAAATCTGCTCTATATACTTCCTGAACACCAAACTCCGTCGTCAATTTCTTGACAGCGGTATCGAAAGCAGACTGAGTAATATGACGTGAATCACTCATGATAGCAGTAAAGAGAAAAAATATGCGTACCTCTTAGTATACCCTATATATCCAAATTGTCAAAAAAATACCCACTTCTTGCAAGTTATCTAAGAATTCATACTATTCCCCTATGCATAAACCCCTTTCGCGTCTCACGCATGAACGTGTCTCCGTCAACAATTTCGTAGCGACGATCAATGATCAAGTCGTAGGGATTTTGAATGAAAGAATGTTTGAAAAAGGAATTCTGAGAATATGACCCATCGGAGGTGGAGCACGTATTGTAGACAGGAAAATACTCCTCAAACACGGTGCCAAAGATATCGAACGCAATGATGCTAGATTTACCATAGACAAACGCCAATCCAAAGAATTTATTGATCTTCTCGTGAGACCCAACAAAGACATTGTGGAAACAGATATTCGTCGCGAGCTTTTTGAAGAGCTGAGTAATGTAGTGTATGACACCGAAGAAGAGGGGCTCTACCCACTGCTTCATGCATCGAGAAAAATGACACCTTTGATCTCACCACAAGAACTTGAAGATGGATTATTGTATACTGCCTACCTCGATACACTCGCCTACAGACGACCTAGCCAACATCATGCACCTATGATGACAAATTATTTTTGGTATCTCCATGAAGTGTATGTGACGACCAAGGTTTTTTCAAAATTGATCAAGTCAGGGCATATGGTAATCATTACTCCAGAGTTACTAGATTCTGGCCATGCACACTTACAGCCTCTACTCCCTAGTATGCAAGCTATCTTTGAGCGTGTACAAGCTAAGCAAGTCATCTAGCACCACCCACAAAAATCTCTACACTAACTTGCTATTGAGCTCAAGATACCTATCACCATATTTGTTTATACTCTTCATTCGTATGTGAAATTTGCATTTTTGGGCACTCACCCTAGCAACCATTTGAGAAGTAGGTTTGGGTATTGTTGTCTTCATGGTACATCACAAGATGGAACAGGAACACAAAATTGATCACTCGGTCATCAGAGCTATGCACAAAGAGAAGTTAGTAACCATACTGGCGATACTCCTCATCGTCGTGTGATATGTGCTTGAAACGTATTATTATTCGACCGTTGCTTAACACATGCCAAACGCACCTACTGAGCTTACCATAGCACTTGATGAGGCGGGTCGTGGTCCACTCGCAGGTCCCGTAAGCGTGGGCGCAGTGATGACCTTGCGCAAAATAACGACTACTCATTTTCGTGATTCCAAACAACTCACTCCCGCTAGGAGAGAAGCATGTTTTACACAACTCCAAGATCTAGCGCAAAGACACGATATCATGATGGCGGTAGGCATGCGTAGTGCTTCAGCTATTGATAGACAAGGTATTATCAAGTCACTTCATGATGCATCATGCCAAGCCATTTGGCAGGTACTGAAGCAATTTTTCGTCGCTATTTGGCAAGAGAGACTGCTTGCTTCACGTCATGGCGAAGATATTATTGCAGCAGAACAACTCAACACCTTATTCACGCGTCCTTGTTCATCCAAGAACCTCTCCTCAATACTGGCCTGCAAACAATCCGTGATTAAAATAACAGGACTCCTCCTGGATGGAAATCACACCTTTGGTCTCGAACACTTGGGTATACGTATACAAACTATCATCAAAGGTGATCAAAAAGTGCCAGCGATTAGTATGGCATCTATTCTTGCTAAGGTCACGAGAGATCGTTTCATGGAAAGTATTGATTCACAATTTTCACATTACGATTTCCACACACACAAAGGATATTGAACGCTAGCACATAGAAGAGCGATCAAGAAGTGGGGACTCAGTTCCCAACACAGAGCAACGTACTGTCAAGCACTCACAAACAAAAAAAGTAAGGACAAAAAAATAGTTCGCAACAAACAAGTATACTCATTTCTTCCAACGACTCGCAAAGCAAGTACGAATAAACCAAAGTTGCTTTTGCACATCTGCTGTGCGCCAGATCTCTCTCGACCATTACACTGGCTCAAGCAACATTTCCATCTTGTCTTGTTTCGATACAATCCCAACATTCATCCACGCCAAGAACACACCAAACGCTATGAACAATTTCTCAAGTTGGTGGGTCTTGAAAAAGGTGAATATGATATTCTAGAAGACTGGTACGATCCCAAAGAATTTTTCGATGCGATGGTGGCGAAAAAAGATGAGATTCATCATACGCTCCAAAATGCTACTGGCAAAGAAGTGCTCAAACTTGCTGGTGAAATGGAAGAACGGTCTGATAGATGTAATCCGTGTTACTCCATGCGTTTGGAAATGGCAGCCAAGATGGCAGCTCAAGAGCATATTCCTTACTTCACTTCGACACTCCTCATCTCTCCCAAGAAAAAAATGGATAAACTGATGCGTCGATGATGTGCAGCGGAGAAAACCTATACGTGAACAAAATTCTTGTGGTTTGATTTTCAAAAAAATGGTGGCTATATCAAGGCAGTAGAGCTTACGCGCAAGCATGGTTTACGAAGACAGAACTACTGTGGCTGTGGGCGAACTATACCAAAACCTGGAGAAGACAGAACAGGCTACTCAGGCTGATAGAGCTCCCCTACCTGTTCCCCCTTTTAGAAAGGGGGTGGTGCGTAGCACCGGGGGATTATTTAAGTGTATTCATAAACAAAATACAAATAACCAAATCGTTATCGCAAGGGATATCATAAATTCTGGAGTCTAGGGTCTGGTTTCTTATTTCTCATTTCTTCTTCCTAAACGACTCTCTTTTGGATAATTTTTCTATACTCTTCTTTTTCTCCCATGAGTACATCGACAAATTGTTTTATATCTAATGGCTGACATTCACTACTGATAAAATGCTTGCTATACCCTTCGCCTTCCATTACTGATCTTACTACAAAAGAGAGCATATTATCAGTACCCTGGCGGGCAATCTGGATCTGCAACACAATACCTGGGCTTCACTTCTTTATAATATCATGCATGTGTTTCACCATCAATTCACTTTGTCATGGATGTGATAACACATAGAGTTGATTGGTCGTTGTCAACCAGTGTATTGCCTCTTCAACTTTTGAAAATAACAAGCAATTGTTTGCATATGAATATGGTATATCACCGATGGGAACGATACACCATCCAACATTATCTAGATCTATGAGGAAATCCGTAAATGCTTCTCGTGATCTATCGGCGATTGATTCTTTGAGGAGTTGTTGCAAAAGTGCTGAATAATGAGGAGTGTTTTTGATAGTAGTCATCATGGTATCCCTATCGCTTAGCTCATAATTATCTCCTGTAATCGCTTCACACAAAAAATGGAGCGTATTGTCATACTGGCGTAACGCAGAACCTTGTTTTTCAATAATAAGTTGGAGTGATTCTTTGGTAAGAGTCATAGCAAAGAACTAAAAAGTGAAGAGTTTTTTATACATAAAATAACATATAAGTCAACTCAAGAAACTGAGACCGTCACTGCTTGAAAAATGGGGAGAAACTACTACATATGTCTACATATGTCACTTTATTTCATTTGGTTCTATGCAAAGAGATTCCACCGTCATTCAAGCAGCCATACTTTTGATTATTATTGCTATCCTCGGCGTAGCCATTTTGAAAAAACAACAACCGGCTGTTCTGCTTCCACAGACTACCATTCATAGACAAACCGACAGCACTACTACCAGCAGTGGAGCCAAAGTACTCTCTGGTACCAGCGTGTTTGGCAAAGTGACTACAACGGGCGCTACTGCCACCACCGGCACCAAAGCTACAACAGGGACGACTTCCAAAGTTCCACTCGTCAATAATCCAGACTCTCCACAGATTCGTCTTGTCCAAGACTACTTCAATGCACTTGCAGCCAAAGATTTTGTGGCTGCGTGTAGTTATCTATCGCCGGCTAAGTGTGCGCCAAGTAGAGCATCAGCAGTCGATAGTTTTTCGCAAGAGTATCTCAAATTAGCAAATGGGTATGAATATTTGGCCGTCAAAGATTTTGGATTTACTGCTCCTAGTGGCAAGGATATCGTATGTGTCAAATACTCGTATACCTATCTAGACGACACGCGTCCCAAACAAGTTTCAGAAGTCCTCTCCTTCTATACCGCCAAAATCAATGGTAGGCTCTACATCACGGACCGTGTTTGTGAGAAAAAATACAAAGACGGCTGAGGAATTAGACCTTGTCCCATCCAAGCAACCCAGAATTTCTGTCTAGGGAATATTAAGTAGTCCCTATGTCATTCTGAGGCGTAGCCGAAGCCCTCTCAAGAGGATAAAAATCCAGGAAAAGAAGGGTTGTTTCGAAACTATAAGAGAATTCTGTGCTTTCTTTTTCTACAAAAATCATCCAATAAAGAAAAAATTACTGCACACAGCATAAGAAATGTCTGGAGTCTAAATTCTCAAATTTAATCTTCCCTAACTTCTAGCGGTCAAACCAATTTATCTATAAACAACACCCCATCCAAATGATCAAGTTCATGGAGGATAATTCTAGCATTGTAGCCTGATGCTTTGTGAAAATACTGTTTCCCATCTATACCTGTATATTTGAGCGTGATAGTTGCGGGTCTTGCGACAGGTCACTGGATACCTGGCAAAGAAAGGCATGCTTCCGTATCTACCAGTAACTCATCACCTTGAGAAACGATCACCGGATTGATAGCCACTCGCTCTTCCTCTAGTTCCCACTCCTTCTTGGACATGTCCCATTGGGTAATAGCTGCCATACGTCGTGGCTTACCTACTTGAGGAGCAGCAAGACCAACACCTTTGTAGATTCGCATGAGCTCCAAAAGATCGTGAGCAAAATCACGTACTTCTTTGGTAATGGTTTTTATTTCTTGACATTTTCATCTCAATATAGGGTTATTTTCTCCTATTTCGAGCGGGTGTTGGGCAATGCGATCTGCATCAGTGATTAAATGCGACATAAAGTCAATATAAAATAGTATAAAATCATTCATAATCTAGAGTAGACTAGGTTCAGTATAAAAAAAATATTGCATTTTCCTAGCTAAACAGCTATGCTTTTGGGGTGGAAAGCGGATTTATGCTTCCCCTTGAAAAACTTGGGAACTTTTCTATAGTGTATCCCACTTGCTGGCTAAAGAGCAAGTTGTATGGTAAATCATGTCCCATACAGATAATGGTGGGGAGAGATGGCAGAGCGGTTAAATGCGACAGTCTTGAAAACTGTTGAGGGGGCAACTCCTCCGTGGGTTCGAATCCCACTCTCTCCGCCAGTTTATATTTCATTCTTCTATGCGTTTGATCCTTACGAAAAAACTTCGTGGATACAAAAAGATGCTGCTCACTCGTGCGCATCACGTGGCTCTGATGGTGTTTATTGCCTATGCAGTGGTATTGCCACAGCAATTCAGCTTTGATTATACAAGAAGAGGGAGCGATGTCGTACTTGCGACATACGACGATATCCTTCATCAAGCGCAACAACAAGACGGCGCAATTTCTTTTGAAAAACTTCTCGTCGGTGACGACGAACAGACGCAAATCAGCTATATCGTCCAACCAGGCGATAATTTGTCAGAAATAGCGAAAAGTTTCGGTACAACCGTAGCTGCAGTGATGCAGATCAATAATATTACCAATGCTCATACCGTTCGTCCTGGACAAAGATTAACTATTGCATACGAAGAAAATGTGCTTTATGAAGTCAAAGAAGCTACTACTCCTAGTGAATTTGCCAAGAAATATAATCTCTCCGTAGATGATATTTTGACGCTCAATTATTTGGATGATGCCAATACTCCTCTTGAGCCAGGCCAACAGCTCTTTTTGGCTATGAGCAGAAGAGATGCTGAGAAAGAAGGTTTGATAGAGAAAGAAAGGTTTGAAATGCTTGACCTTCCTGAGGAAGAAATTCCTTCACCCGTTCCAGCAGAGGAACTTGTTGCTGTCGAGCAACCTGTAGAAGAAGTTGCTCCCACAGAAGAACTCCCCAGTGAAGTACAACAAGTTGTTATTACTGCTGAAGAAACTCAAAAGCACCTCGAAGATATCAAGAATGGCAAAAAAGTTGAAGCTCCCGAACAAGTTGCCAAAGCTGAGGCACCTCAAAAAGAACAACCACAGCAAGCACAAAATACCAAGCCAGCAGAACCAGTTGCCAAATCATTGGCAGACTTCAAACAAGATACCACCACCTGTGGTACCAATCAATGTGCACTTGACGGTAAATGTTATACCAAACCAGCACATGCCGTATGTGCCAACGACAACAAACAAGCATGGACCTGTGAAAAAGGATACACAGATACTGGCAAAGGCTGTGTAGCCAACGAAGCACAACCAGAGAAAAAGAAAACAACCGCCAAAAAAGCTAGCGACGGTGTTATCAATCAATGGTACTTCAATCCTCGTAAAGCAGGATTCCCAGGATATGGACGAGGAGCAGGACACTGTACTGAGTATGCTGCCTACTACTGGTGGAAAACATATGGTATCAACCTCAGAGATTCTATCAGCGGTAACGCTGGCTCATGGTATAGTTCCGCACAAAAAGCTGGTCTTTCTACCGGAAAATCACCACAAGTAGGTGCTATTGTCGTCATGAAATATGGCGCTAGTGGTTGGTCAAGCTATGGGCACGTTGGTGTAGTAACAGAAATCAATAACGCAAGCGGACAGATCAAAATACAAGATGCCAACTACGTAGGTAGATTCATTGTCTCTGAACACTGGATTGATATAGAAAGTAGTTCTGATCCCATTGTAGGATACATTTATCCCTAATTATCACCTCCTGTACTTCGGGTTGCATTTCGATGCAACCTTTCTATGTTTTGGTGTAACCCACTAGGGTTTCTGATTGTTTTGTATTATTTTTTTGTTTCATGAAGCACACGTTTCGTCACCAAAGATTGGTTAGTCCTTCGTCATACAAGAAGTGAGCATTTGCTAAGAGACTGCACGATACACGAAAAGTATGGGGATGGACACTGATAGTAGCCATAGGCATTCCTGTAGTAGCGGCATCTAGCTGGTTTTATGTATCAATTATTAGAACTCTTCCTGATATCAAAGAGATTGAGAATTTCGATTTCAAAGAAGCGACAGTCATCACCGACAAACATGGCGAGGTGTTATATAAACTCTTTGAGGAAAACAGGGACTATGTAAGCTATGAGAACATTGCTCCTCAGTTCGTTAACGCGCTGATTGCTACAGAGGACCAAAGATTTTGGACCAATCCAGGTATCGATGTGATTGGTACTATAAGAGCGTGAATTACAGATGTTTTCCATGGCAAGACACAAGGTTGATCAACTATTACACAGCAGTTGATCAAAAATATTATGCTGACTCCTGAGAAAAAAATTGAAAGAAAACTCAAAGAGATTATTTTGGCGATGAAACTCAACAATTACATCAAATGATCTATCCAGGACAAATATGATCAACTTTCTACCAAAGAGCTAGATAAAAAGGTCAAAGAAAAGGTGCTCGAACTCTATGCAAACTATATCTTCTTGGGCAACAACACCTACGGTGTAGAGACAGCTGCTAGGTCATATTTTGACGTTTCTGCCAAAGACCTTGATATTTTACAAGCCGCTATTTTAGCGGGTCTTCCTCAAGCCCCCTCGAGATATGATCCGTATACCAACAAGGCAGCCTTGATGGGAGAAGTGGTCATCACTGACGGTCAAGAAGTTTCTGTAGAAATATCTACCTGACTCCAGCAGGCAGTACTCGAAAAAATAACTGCCAGCATCAATTCACCACAAGTGTCTTTCAAAAAAGATGCACAATCTAGCGTGGATTATATTGTGTGACTCTTGTCTGCCAAACTCACGTACGAAGGACAAGCATACCAAATTGCCTATCGTCCAGGCAGGAAAGATAGTGTTCTTGCCAGAATGTATGAGGAAGGGTATATTACAGAAAACGAATATAAACAAGCGTTTTTGGAAGGTATAGACTATAAATTCCAGCGCGGTAATGTAGCTATCAAAGCACCACATTTCGTATTTTGGGTCATCAATCAACTTGAGCAAAATTATGATCCCGAGCTTCTACGCAAGTGAGGCCTGACCGTCAAGACAACCCTCGACTACAACATCCAGAAAATGGCAGAGGAAAGTATTGCCGAAAGTGCAGAAACTCTCAAAACCTATCAAGCCAACAATACCGCACTTCTCTACGCAGATAGCCAAAATGGAGATATCATTGCATACGTCGGCTCCAAAGACTACTACGATGAGACCATAGATGGGCAAGTAGATAATATTCAGTCCAAAAGACAACCAGGTTCTACTATCAAACCGCTCTTGTATGCCTTGTGATTTATGAAACTTGCAATCACGCTCGACAGTCCCATATACGATACCAAAATTAGCATCGCAGGCAATACGCCCAACAACGTAGATGGCACATTCAATGGTTTGATGGCTATCAAGAATGCTTTGGCATGAAGTAGAAATATTCCTGCTATCAAGATGTTCTTTGCTATTGGAGGTGAGACCATCTTCAAGGAATACTTGCAATCTCTCGGGGTTACTTCATTGGATATGACCCAGGAGATATATGGCTATCCTTTGGCAATTGGCTCTGCGGAAATTCCAATGTTGGATCTGGTAACAGCATATACGCATCTCAGTGCAGGCGGAAAACCAGCTAAAATCAATCCTATACTCGAGATCACCACTTCTGATGGTTCTATCCTGTACAAAAAAGAAATTGCACTAGCCCAACAAGTAATACCAAGTGGCGTAAGTTATTTGCTATGGGATATTCTTTCAAACAATGCAAATATGCCTCCAGGATGGTCATCTATGTTTACCATTCCTGGTATCTCATTTGCTACCAAAAGTGGAACAACAAATGTCGTAGGCAAAAACAAAGAAAAACTCCCGAGAGATTGATGGCTCATTACCTATACACCAAGCAAAGTTATGGCTTTCTGGGCTGGTAATACAGACTGAACCGCACTCAGAAAAGATGCATACGGTGGTTGGATCAATAGTCCAGCTCGGAAATCTTTTGTCAAAAAACTTCAAGCAGCACAACTCATTACCAACGAGAAACTCCAAGAGGCCGAAGTGAAATCAGTAAGCATTTCTAAAGTATCCGGCAAGCTTGCTAACTTTGATACACCGCTTGCACTTACCAAAAAATCACTCGGCTATATTAAAACATTGCCGACTGAAGTTGACGATACGACCAAGAAAGTACAAATTGACCGTATGTGTTGAGGTATCCCTGGTCCACTCACGCCGAGTATTGATCTCCAAGATGCTTATTTCATCACTCCAAGTTCATTCATGCCTGATCAACGTGATCTACCACAGATAGTTGAATGGCGGAAAGAAACAGGCATTACCAAGCTCAGTGAAGAACTGGGCACGTTCGTCACTATCGAAGCATTAACTGGTAGTTGTGCAGAGAGAGATGTGATTGCAGAACTTGGAGAAATTTCAATCAACATAATTCATCCCAAACCTGGTGATGAGGTGACGAGAAACTTCACTATTTGGCACCAAACCAAGTCGCCTTTCAAAGTCAAATCTATCAAAATTTACCTCGGTGAAGTAGAACTCAAAACATTCAACTACAACAAATCAGGCGATCTCATTGATATCAACACTATTACTATTCCAGAAGCAATTGCTCCCGGTAGTTATGAACTCAAAGTTATCGTGATAGATGAAAAGGGCTTCTCTGACACTAAATCAGTCCAGGTCACCTTGGTAGCCACAGATACCAAACCCCCCTATCTTCTCGAGGATAAAATCAAAATCACCGCCAAAGCAAATAATGCTGGATATGATGTAGTCTTGTTGTTTAATGATGATGCATCACTCGTGACGACATGAACGATTGAGAAAGATGGCAAAGTCGTTCAAACCTTCAATGGAAATATTGCTATTTTCAGTCTCCCAACGCTTGGTAAAGTCTCCTACTCCGTCATAGACAAAAGTGGTAACAAAGCAGGTTGAACAGTTACGTTGACTGCACCCAACTAACCGTATATATAAAATTACTCTTCATATCTATCTGCGCCCTCAGGCTCAAGTACTCATTTTTCTAGTACTACAAAGGTATTTCTTGCGTGCTCCCAAGTTTCTACCAATTCTCACTCTCCAGTGATATAGCTTGCTTCATACAAGACAAATCCTGTAAATTGTGCTAACTCCGCTAGTTCCGCTAGAGTAAACATATGATAGTATCTCAAGAGTGGTGCTTTGGTACTTTTTCCTTTTCGGGGAATCAGAATGTCATTTCGTGTCCATGATGTCTGTGTTATCCAAGCGAAGAAACTATGGAAGAAACGTGGCCAGTATTGTTTTATAAATCGACGAGAGTATGATCGGTTGACGAGTATTACTCTACCTCCATAGCGTAATGCTTTGTATGCATATTGAAGTGTACGAATTCTCTCTGCACGGGTCGGAAGATGATGAAAAGAGGCTAAACAAATAATTGCATCGATACTTTCCTGGTCTTGATGCATCAGGTAAGTTTGCATATCACTGGTCAGGAAAAGCCCATCTGGATATGCTTTTTGAGCAGTGGTGATCATAGATTTAGCAGGGTCTATGCCTGTATACGTGAACTTCTTTTTGCCAAAATGCTCATGTAAATATTTATATAATCTCCCTCCTCCACATCACAAATCAGCTATCGTATAAGGAGCTTTTGATGTATGTGCAGGCAGTGCTTGTAAACAAAAATCAATTTCAGGTCGAAATCTTTCTCTCGTAGTCGCAAATGTCTCAGCATGCTGATCATAGCAAGAAGTGAGTTGTTCGATGTGTTTTTGTGTAGTCATAGTACGTTAGAAATCCAAACGAGAAGGACCAGTTGATGATGCTAGCTGTGCTTCCTTGCCATAGGTAATAAGGTCATCGAGTGAAAAGGTATACTGGCTTTCATCTACATTCAATCTCATATATTTGAGGAAGTAGAGTAAGACACCATGGGTGATATATACATCATTTTTGCAGTAAGCTTTGACTTTTTCAAGTGTTTTTTTGTCTCCTGTTTCTTTGTACTCTTTGAGCAATTGTGTTCACTCTCTCCCTGAGGCTAACGTCTTTCCCACAGAAATGAGACTACTTGCGACACTATTGAGACTCATTCTTCTCCCGGTTAATCGGTAAAGGAACAGAAAAGGGTCTATACTTTTTTGATTGAGTGAGGCCACTTCTGCATCAGAATATCCTGCATTCTTGAGTATGACAGGATTATCAAATCAAATATGATTGTAGCCAATCAATCGACCATCATATGCTAATAAATGATCACAAAATTTATGGAGATTGGTGTCATCTACATAATAAAATTGTGTTGCCTTGTCTCCTTCGTGAGCAGAATCAAGTGCATATGCCATTTCAAAGAATTGTTTGTTGTAGGCGGTCGGAGAAAAAGTAGTTTCAATATCATATACCAAGTAGGGCTTATCTGCGATAGTACGGTATGCTCACTGTTGGAATTCTTCGAACAATTGCTGATCAATAGTTTTTTGCTTTTGCATCGAGACTACGCGGTGTTTATCCATAAGTAACGTGTGTAGCTGTGCTAACTCTTCTTCTGATACAACCAATTCTATTTTTTCTTTCTCATCTACAAAACGATATTTTGCTTCAGGGAGTTTCTGAAAACGGAAAAATGGACTATTTGCCTCGAAAAAATATCGACGGTCTCCTTGTGCAACACAGGCGGTCACAAACTCTTTGAAATAGGTATATTTCTGTTTGGCGACTACCGTTTGGAGGTTGGTGAAAAAACCGGTGCTCACCGTAGATAACTGTGAAAGTGAAAACTTCTTGTACATCGAGCAAAAAACTATAAACATGAATGTATACATAATACCTAGTGTTTTTCTACCTATTTCTTATTCATGAAACGAATTATCTATTTAGTGGCTCTGCTCGAAGGGTTTTCGACACTCGCAGTTGAAATTATTGGCCTCAGAATGGCTGCTCCTTTGGTGGGAAGTAGTATTATCTTGACCTCTGTCTACCTTGGTATTATTTTGTGTGCGCTGAGTGTAGGCTACTATGTGGGAGGTCGAGTTACTACCAAAGTCACCAAACACAACCTGTGGAAGGTGCTGTGAGTCTATCTCCTTATTTCAGCATTGTGGTATCTGTTTATTTCTTTTGGGCAGGCTATTCCGCTTTTGAGTTGGATGCTCGGAGCAGTAGACAACTATGTGATTACGCTTTTCCTGACGGCAATTATCCTCTTCTTTATGCCTGTTTTCTTGGCATCACAAACACTTCCACTCTTGACGGAGCTACTCCCAGTTGCTTCCAAAGGTGAGTCTGCAGGAATTATTTTGTTCGCTTCAACTATTGGTTCATTCTTGTGAAGCGTCCTTACAAGTACCGTTCTTTTTGAACATATTGGTGTGCAAGCGACGGGTATTGTCGTGATAGTAGGCTTGTGTGCTGCAGTTGCTCTGTTGTGGCTTCCTCATCACAAGCGATGGAGCTTAGCGGTTGTTGTGTGTGGGATATTGGTAGCACTTCTTGGTCATCGCGTCTTCCCGGCACCAAGCATATATCTCACATATAAGTTTGATAGTGCCTATCAAACTATAGAAATATTAGAAGGGTATGCACGATGAGGACCTATTCGTCTTTTTCAGATGAATTGAGCAGCTTCTTCGTGAATCAACCCAGAAACTATGAAAAGTCCCTTTCCTTACATCAGAGGATTTGTTACTCTGACTGAACAATATCAGCCAAAAAATATTCTCGTGATCTGAGCTGCTTGATTCGTTTATCCGTATGAAGTGGCACAATTACCATATGTGGAGCGCGTCGATACCATAGATATTGACCCACAAGTCAAAAAAATAGCTGAGAAGAAATTTCTCTTTCAATCACTCTCTCCCAAAATTGTTTTCTATCCAGAGTCAGCGAGATGGTTTATCAATAAGGCTATCCAACAAAACATACAATACGATCTCATCATTTTGGATGCATACAACGGCAAGAGTATTCCCGACGAACTGACGACGGTCGAGTTTTTCAATGGTGTCCAACAGCTCCTTGCACCAGAATGAAAACTTGCAGCGAACTTCATCCTAGACACAAAACTCACCTCCACGTTTGCTCAAAATCTCCTCACCTCGTTTACCGAAGTTTTTGGTGAGGTATACACCAAAGGTGTTAGCTCAAGTTCAGAGAGCAAATATGATAACTTCATCGTCAGCAACGAAGCACTCGACGATAGCTTCGTACTTACTCAACCAACCTGAAAACTCTACACAGACAATCTTAGAACTACAGAAATCGACATTGTAGCTATGTTCTGGTGAAAGTAATGCGGTAGCGCACAAGTCTGAGAATTTGTAAATGGAAAGCTGTAAACTATGATGACTTAAGCAAGCTCACGGGTCCCTTTGGGAGTGAGCTTGCTTCGTATTTATAGTAGATAAACTATTGTTCGTAAGACCTGCGCTACCTAGACTTTTTTGTTTCTGCTGAGTCATCATAAAAGGCATATGTAATAAAATTTCTTGATTGACTCAGCGATACTTTAGTGCCTTTTTGGGTCATCCAAAAAGGAAGCCCCCACGGCAGTGGCAAGAAAAAAGATTTATCTATATACTACGCATGCATACCCAGGAACAAATCTTAGAACAAATCTCCCTTATCCAACAAAGAAACAAAAGGGTAGAACTCGAGAAAGAGCGAGAGCAAAGCACCACCAGAAAAATATGTATTGCTCTACTCACGTATGGAGTGATTGTAGTGTTTTTTATAATGGTACACGCTCCCAATCCTCGGATCAACGCAATAGTACCGACACTATGATTCCTCTTATCTACTCTCTCTTTGCATATATTCAAACACATTTGGATTAAATGGATTAGAAAGTAATAAGTATTGTAAAAAATAAGGTTTGCTAGTCTCTCACATATACATATACTCAAGGTACAATCTCTTTTATATTTTTTATGTATACATGAAATATTTTCTCTCGCTAATTTTGCTGTGAGGCGTGTTCCTCTGACACATAACGAACGGCCTTGATATTGCACCCCAAGACACCGCCTGTGATAATGGACTTTCCAAACAAACCTATCCTACCTGTGTATGTCCAGAATGACAGGAAACAGTACCAGCATTTATGCCAGATGCTTCAGCTACCTGCGCAGATATTTGTCCTGCAGGAACTATCAGATCTGCTTGTGAAATCACGGATTCTCAAGAAGAGGATGGACTGGTATGCGTAGCAGACGCTGCTCCATTCTGTAACTGTCTCAACGGAGCAATCAACGAAGGTTGTACCACCTGTCCAAATGGCTATACGATGGGAAACGATGATTTCTGTCACCAACTCCCCGAAGAAAATAAGGCTTGTACTATGGAATACGCCCCTGTTTGTGGTAGTGATGGCGAAACCTATGGAAACGCCTGCACCGCGCTTGGTGCTGGTGTAGTGATTGTCTTCGAAGGAGAATGCCCTACTGATACTGACGAAGAGCCACAAGCATGTACCGACGCATATGTACCTGTCTGTGCTGCTCTCAATGTACAGTGTATTCAAGCTCCTTGTCCTCCCATTCTCGAAACCTATGGCAATGCCTGTTTAGCTGGTGTAGCTGGTGCAACAGTTCAATATACCTGACCATGTGCAACTGATGAGGAAACTGATGACCAACTTGTTTCACGAGCCCACCAACAAGGACTCAGTAAGTATGATACCGTCGATGAATTTAGATATGATGCACTCATCCTCAGAGAAGAATCAGCAAGAATGTTTGTTGCTTTTGCTAAGGATGTATTGTGACTAGAGGGAACTATTGAATTACCTATGGGATTTGATGCCAACCTTGATGCAACCACTGATATGACATTGAGAGCATACGTAGTAGAGGCGTTTACGTTTGGTATTTTCAATAGTAAGCTCAATAATGGCTCAGCTGAGTGGTTTTATCCCAAAAATAATCTTACCAAAGGTCAGGCGCTTGCTATGCTTATGAGACTTGCAAACCAGTGGGAAGATGAAACTTCCACTCCTCGATATAGGAACTATATGATCAGCGGAGTCACGCGCGGATGGTTTAACACCTCAGAATTCCTGGATATGGAAGCACCTATCACCAGAGGAGAGCTTATCAAATGGATGTTCACGATACACACCAAAGGATAATTTTCCGTTCTTGAATTATACCACACAAAAGATATACTGCAGAAAATAAATAACAGATGAAACAAAGGGAACTTAATTACTTGCTCTTTTTCCTTGGCGTTGGGTATCTTGTACTAATTCTGCTCAAAATCACGGATACCATCACTTTGTCATGGGATTGGATACTGTCACCTTTGTGGGTATTGGGTGGAGGACTCTGTCTCATCATATTCTTGCTAGGTGCTTTTCTCTCTGGTATATTAGTCAGCGATACATATGAAGATCCTGAAGATACGAGTGAGCCCGAACCCTATACACGATGGAAAAAAGTAAAAAAGTACTAAACTGGCTTATCCGAGCATCTCGGATAAGTTTTTTTATAACAAACAATTTGCTTTTTATGTCAATATCCCTATACTATAGCAAGATTTATCCACATGTATCCCATTTCTATGAAACGTATTGTCCCCTTTGTACTTAGTGCCTCCCTAGTGCTCAGTGGTTGTGGAGCCCCAAAAATCGTAGAAGCTCCTGCTAAACTACCATTTTTTGTTGAAACTATCACTGCTCAGTCACTTACCCAACGCCCCGAATTACTCAAAACAGGCAAGATAACCGCCGGACAAGAAATCGTCATTTCCAGTCAAGTAGCTGGGAGAGTGAGAAGCATTACCCCAAAGTTGTGAACCGAAGTTACTACCAACCAACTTTTGCTCCAACTCGACGACACCAATTGAGCATACACCTTCGCGGTCAAAAGAGCCTGAACTGCACTAGAGCAAGCCAGGATTTCCTACGATGCAACGGTATTGGGAATTGAAAAATCACTCACCGACAGTAGTCTTGCACTGAGACAAGCACAAGTCCAACGAGATAGTACCGATGGACAAAATAGTGATTCAGCAACCCAGCGTCAACTAGATCAAGTGGATGCCGAACTCAACAAGGCAAACTTTGATTATGCAACCAAGCTCGAATCTGATACACAAACCATCAACAACTATTTCACGACAGTGAGGTCTCTCACGGACGATATCCGTATTCTCAGAGAGAATATTCTCAATGAGTGTGATAAAATTTTGGGGATGAGTGATTTGTATAAATACGCTAACGATACCTTTGAGCAACTTCTCGGCGCGAGAAACACAAGCACGCTCCGTGATGCAAAAGCAGCTTATAGACAAACAGAGCTCCAAGCAATTCCTCAACTTTCGTCACAAGATCCTGACGAGCTAGTGCCTCATCTCCAAAATCTCAAATCTGCACTTACTCCAGCTACCACGCTCATAGAATCTATGCAAACGATGCTAGACTATACCGAAACATCAGACCAGTTTTCTTCTGCATCTCTTCTCGCTATGCAAGCAACTATTGATGGTCTCCTTGCATCACTCCAAGCACAACGTTCCTCACTCAATGCACAAGCTAATGCTATGGAATCATTTTTGGCTACCTATCAACAAGGCCAAGCCTCACTAGCACAGAGCATATCTATTGCCGAACAACAACGTTCACTCCTTGAAAGAAATCTCCAAGATGCCCAAACGCGCGCTGAAATTTGACTTGAATGAGCTGAAAATAGTGCAACAACGACACAAAAAACAAAACAAACCACCCTTGCCTCACTCCAAAATAGTATTGCACAAGCTTCTGTCAGTTATCAAGAAGCGCAACACCAAATCAGTAAACTAAGCATTGAAGCACCTATCTCATGAGTGGTGAAAGAAATATTTGTTGATGTAGGACAAGAGGTCACACCAGGCACACCCCTCATCGCCTTGAGTAATAATAGCAACCCTGAAGTACGTATTTCATTGAGTGAGGAAGAACTTCCTTATATTAGTTTATGAAAAAAAGTCACCATTCGCGCGCAGGGAGAGCTATTAGAGTGAACTGTTGTTTCCTACGCCAAGACCACTGATGCAGCGCTGCGTTATGAAGTAGTAATTTCACTCGATCAAGCAGTTGATCTCTTGGGAGAGCTAGTAGAAGTAGTTATACCCTTTGAAACTACTACTCCACTTCTCCCCCTCAACAGCATTACCCTAATCAACGATGGTAAATGATTGGTTACATTAGTCCAATGAACTGGGCTCACTCAAGAAATAGTAGAAGTAGGGAAACTATGGTGAGATATGATTGAAATCAGCACGCCCCTCAACCCACAATGGATAATAGTAATCTCAGATGCGAGCACTTTTGATCCTGCCCGTTTTGAACTAGAAATACAATAAAACCTCACTCTCTGTACACCAATAAAGGTAAGTACAAAAAATAACTACAACCATTGACAAAACAAATGAAAAATGTATGTTCTCAAACGTACTATATTTCCCAAACATAAAAAAATAAATGTATGAACCTTAACAAACTTACTTTAGTGTGCATTGCGGCATTTGCTTTTTCTACTTTCTCATACACAGGATGTGAAAAAAAGGAAACGCTGACTGATGTCGTAGAAACAAACCTCGTCAAGGAGAATACCTCTCCCCAAAAATCACCTGATGAAGTTCTGACTCTCGAAGAACAGTATCCACAGGTATTCCCCGAAATGCTCTCTATGGAGCAAGACGTGATAGACAATACCAAGCAATATGCATCTCTCCTTCTTGGTAAAATTGGCTTAACATTGGATGATGTACATTTAGGTATCTATCTAGGTGAAAGAAACTATGCCTGTTTTCATCACGGAGAAAAAGCATGTCTTGTCTTTATATTGGGCTCACCAAATATACTTTGGGGGGACTTCGATGCAGACATATTGATTGCGCCTTCGTACACTGAAGATCATAGTGGACCATATGGTATGCCTTTGATAGTAATGCCAAAATACAAAAGCATGCTAGCCAGCGAACTTACACTGGTGCACGAATATACGCATGCAGAACAGGATTGTACACAAGAGTTTTTTGAACGAGAATATGAATCCCGCATAGCAAGTTATGTGTACTTTAAACGTGTGTATCCGCAAGTCTTCAGTAAACTCATAAGTAGCACCAAAAACATGTATCACGGTGAATTTAATGAAAAATTGTTTCGTGCATGTGAAACCTTCGCTCATAGTATGGGAGTTCCTGAATTAGAGAGGTGGTTCTTGACACAAGATTTCAACATGATCGTAGCTATGTACGATCTCGAACAAAAAGAACAACTCAATGTTGCTACCGTAAATAATCTTATTTTTGCGGTCGGCGCATTCTATCAACAGATGAGTGAATCAGCAAAAACCACCACTACCGCATTGTAGTGCCCATGTATACTACTCCCTAGGAATTCCTAGGGAGTAATTTTTTGTATAAAAATATAAGAAAAATAAAAATGTAAGAAAAAGTCACGCCAGGCGGCGCGACTTCAAAATAAAACGATTAAACCGTGCACGGATACGTGCACAACACTATGAGAACACCCTATGCTTCACTATACTATACATAAAATTTTTTGCAAGATAAAACATGAGGAAATTAATAGTTTTTCAGAATTTTTTTCTAAAAATAAAAAAGTTTCCCGCCTCCCAAAAGTGCATAACACTTTTGGTGATAAGGGTTATTTTTTGTGTAACAAAAAAGGGCCCCTGTATTACAGAGACCCAGCATGATTTAAGATCGTCAAGTGTCGGGCCGTGGCCCGGGTGGTAGGAATCGCTTTCCTATCACAAACTTTTTTTCACCCATTGGAGTACCGTATTCCTCAATAACTCTGGAATGAGTAGCAAGAGATAGGCCAGGCAATGCTTGCACAGGCAATACGGCAACATCCGTAGGCAAACTACTAGTTTGCGTAGGGATACTCGATCCATCAGCATGCAAAGCATCTGACACATCGAAGTATATGAAGCACATTCCCACCAGCAAAAGATGGATAATAATTTTCATACCTCAACACAATATGTATTCCGGAGATAAAATCAAGTCTATTTATGACTTTTTGATAAATGTACAGTTAATGGGGGAAAGTTGGTCTGGCACTTGAAAAAGGTTATTTTTGGTATATGATGATTTTGTTTTAGTAGTAGTATATTTTCACCTCATGCTTGATATCCTCATCCCGAGTAGCATTATTACTACCATTATTATTTTAATCATAATCACTATCTCCATGGTCAAAGAAAAGAATTTCTCCGTACTCAAATTCTATCTCACTATCGTGACTACGGTAAGTATCTTGTGATTCGTTATAGCGGCAGGGACGGCTCTCTATCAATGGATGCTTACGGTCATGGTGTCAGATGCAGAGTACATGGCGTGAAACGGCATGTATTATGAAGTACAAAATTGTGAAGTACAACCCTCGCCTGTCTATAATTATGTGGATGGCAAGACCGCTATTCCTGCAGATCCTGCAGCACAACCCAAACAAAAAACACCCGAAGAAATTGCTAAGTGCAAAGCTGATGCAGAGACTAGGATCATCAATCAAAGACATTTTCAAACCAAAGATAATATGATTGGTGGGATGGTTTGGTGATTCCTCTTCCTCCTCCTCTTCGTGACACATTTCCCCTACTTACTCAAAACCCGCAACGAACCACACGCTGCATAATCGCCTTACATTACTTTCATCTTGCCCCAGCAACGTACTCCCCCTTTTAGAAAGGCCTCGGTGCCCGTATGGGTAGGGTGGCTCGTGACTAGAATTAAGATTTAAGAAATAAGATAAACCGTGTCTCTCATTCCTATCGTCGATCTCTCCGACACCATCATTTGACATAAAGAAAGGGCGGATATCACCACTGATGATGTCTACAGAGTTTCTGCTTGTCGAGTAGTAGATGGTGAGGGTAACATACTATTGGCCCAAAGAGCCTTTACCAAAAAACACAACCCCGGTAAACGATGACCAGCAGTAGCAGGTACCGTCGAACAAGGAGAAACCTATATCGAAAACATATGTAAGGAAATCCAAGAAGAAACGGGGATTCGCATAACGGAACAAGAGCTTGTGGAAGGACCCAAGGACTATACAGACAAACACTGGAAACACTTTACCCAACGGTATTTGTTGGTCTATAGGGATGATAAAGAAAAAATTGTGCCTGAAGTAGGCGCAGTAGAACAAATGAAGTGGTTTACTCCAGTAGAACTAGAAGTTGCACTACAGAACGCTCGTGACACGTTTGTAGATTCTATAGAGTGATGACTACATATGTTTCCCAGAAACAGCAGTGCATAAAGAATACGTACGAAAAAAGAACAAGAAAAAAGGGCCTGCGAATCGCAGGCCCTTTCTGTTCTTTCTCTTCAACTTCTCCTGAAAGCAACTACCTCACTCCCATCCGTGTAACTCGCCTTGGTCGACATCACTTCTGGATTACATTCCAATGCATACCCTAGTCCCTTAGAGTACTTACACTCCACAGAAGATCCCTTGCAGGAGATGGTGAGGACGATGTTTTCCTGTAGTCTCTCCTTGATGATGAGTGTTTTTTCTTTTGTTGCACGCAGATAGAAATAATCGAAAGGACGGTAGATCACTAATTGATCGGGGAGTGAAAATTCAAGGACTTTTTGACCACTAGGACTTACTAGTGAGAAAATTTTATATCTTTGCATATCCATAATTTTTTGACACACAAGATACATATGAATCATTCTTTTGCAACAGATTATTGCTATTTTCTCAAAAGTATGTGAAATAATGTTTTATTCTGCATTTATTCTTTCCCTCTTCCTTGTTTTCGAGCACAAAACCGATAGGATAACATCTCTTATTTTGTAGGAATTACGCATGTTTGTGTGTACAGATTGTGGCTATCAGTCGATGACGAAGCTCGGGAAATGCCCCGCATGCCAAACCTTTGGGACCTTGGTGGCTTTTCGTGATGGTACAAGTAAATCTAGCGGAAAGTGAGCCAAGAAATGACCTCGTCTTGATATGACCCATACACAAAACTACACGATCAACCAAGCAGAACTTGCAAGAGCCCTACAATCCAACCTTCAGCCCGGTGGCGTCTATCTGTTAGCAGGTGAGCCTGGTGTTGGTAAGTCCACGATTATGTTGCAGTTGCTCAATGCACTCACGCCACTCCCTTCTGTCCTCTACATCACCGCCGAAGAAACCGCCGATGCGGTGCAACAAAGACTCCAAAGACTCGTCTGAGAAACCAAACACATCACCGTACTCTCTGAAACCGATTGGGAAAATATCCAAACAGAATTGGAACGCAGTAAACCTGCGATCATCTGTATTGATTCTATTCAAACCATCCAAACACCAGGTATTGGTAGTATTGCCTGATCACCGACGCAAGTCAGACAGTGTGCGGAGCTTATCAACATCTATTGCAAACAAACCTGAACGATCGCCTTCATCATCGGTCACATCACCAAAGGTGGTGAAATTGCTGGACCCAAATATCTTGAACATTTAGTCGACGTCGTCCTCTATCTCGAAAGTGAGAGACACTCCGACAAAAGATTTTTGAGAGCCAAAAAAAATAGATTTGGAAGTAGTGATGATATGGGCGTATTTACGATGGCCCCCACCGGACTACTCCCTGCAGTGCTTGTAGGCATAAACAAGAATCTACATCCTGGTAGCGTACAAACCATCTGAATTGACAATGGCAGACCCGTCATCATCACTATCGAAGCATTGATAAATAAGGCTAACGGCAAGTATCCACAAAGAGTTGCCTTGTGAGTAGAGAACCAGAGAGTACAACTCATCCTCGCAATCCTTGAAAGATACTGCAAAATTGGTTTGTGATTTCACGATGTTTATGTGAATATTCCTGGAGGACGATCATCTGATGACACAGGTCTCGACCTCGCTATCGCAGCATCACTGCTGAGTCAGTGGCACAACGTACCTGCACCGCAAGCACATCTTTTTGTAGGAGAACTCGGATTGTGAGGTCAAGTCACTCCCGCGTATTTGCATACCAAGAGAGCCAAAGAAGCCTGAGATCAAGCCCTTATTGACCACACGACCTGCAAACATATTTCTCAGTTACACACCTTCTTCAAATAGCACTAACTTTGTGTCAATACATACATACATAAATAGAGACATATATGATAACCAACACGTAGCGGATTATACTGTAAAAGACTTGTATAATTTCTGTCCAGCAGTATAGTGTACTCATCAAAACAAAAACTAAATCCACCTGACAAAAAGCAAACAAAACACGTACGCTCTCTGACAACAGGGACGACGCGATTCATCTTCTTTAGGAAGGGAATCATCGATACACGAAGACACACGGATCTTGTTCTTGTCTCCTCATGTATCGATGAATGGGTATTCCCACATTTCCCTTCCTAACTTTTGCTTCGGCAAGACTTAGGACACAGCATCTGTGTCCTTTTTTTATTCTTTGTGACTTCATGAAAACTTTACGTTAGTAAAATTTGAATGATTGTCACAATGATCCCTAAGCCTTGTGCTTAGGGACTCGTGGTTATATTATTCCACCTCTCAAGACACAAGCAAAGAACTATAAATACATAGACAGAACTCGACATAAAGTTTGTGTACTACAACCTGTACTTAAAGGCGGTCGTGCACAAGTCTGAGAATTTTAGACGTTACTTATTAAACCATGTTCTCATTAGCAAACTCACGGGTCCCTCTGGGAGTGAGTTTGCTTCGTATTTGTAAAATAATAAGTAGTGTTACGGAAGACCTGCACGACTTTATGCCCTTTAGGGTACTAGAGTTTTTTGCTTCTACTGAGTCTTCAAAAAAATTTATTACATAAATTTTTTTGATTGACTCTGTGATACTTTAGTGACTTTTTGGGTCATGCCAAAAAGTAGGCCACCCGGCAGGGGCGTAAAAAATATTATATTATAGCCAAACAGTATTACTTGAGTCGTAGTTGTAAGTCACCAACAACAAATATAGTAAACAAAAACTTGCTTTTCCCTCCAATATATGTATACTGCATATGTGTTTAATTGTTATTAGGTATATATGAAGCAACTGCACCTCTGTATGAGAAAAAGCTATCACTTCGTTTGGTTCGTCCAAAGGAAGAGTTTTCTCGTTGAGGCCAGTTATGATATGAACAGATAAATATTCCGCCATATCACCTCACAAGAATCCTCTTCCTATCACAGGAAGGGGATTTTTTTATACCTAATAATTTAACACAGCGTACTCATCTCTACTCATCCATTGAAACGAATTCTAGACAAGTTCTCAATGTTTTGGGCGAGTAAGTACACATCTCTGCATACTTCAGTGTATGTACTTCATTTTTGTATTACTCATTTCATTTATATTTTTGTACTTTAATCTCCTCATGAATAATTCTATCCCACCTACGTTAAACAACGGTCAATCACGGATCGATGAAGAATCGGCATTCATCAACGCCCGCATCAACAAGCAGACACAACTAGACATCTCTCAAACCCTCTCTGATGCAAGCTCAACTCCAGAAGTAAAATGCGACCCTGATCCTCTCGTCAAACAACCATTCGTCAAACCCGATGGAGATATTTCACGGAAATACTAAGTACCACAGAATAATTGTGAAGAACTTCATATTCCTTATAATTATAAACTAGATTGATTCTGGCATCATAAATCATACCATACTAGGTATTTACTGGTAAAGAATCTATGTACACCATAACTATAAAAACTCCTCCTATATATCAAGAGGGAAAGGTATCTGATCTTATTCCTCACCTTCTTGAACATACTACAACCTTGAACTTGCCACTCACTCCCAAGAGCTATTTTTCGGCTGTAGTGGACGCCGATCCAACCTACTTTGGTGAGTATACTAAGATTGAACTTCCTGAGGGACAAAACTGGGAAACATATATACAGATGCTTGGTAGACCGGTCTCTCAGGATCTCTTTGAACGTGAACGAAAAACGCTAGATGAAGAGTTGAAAGAAAGTCAAAGTGACGCCTCCACAGTACTCTACAAAAAAATACAGACTGTCCTCTACGGCGCATCACATTCTCGTACTCATAAACAACCTAGCTATAGAGATTTTTGTGTATATCACCAAACATACTATACCAGAGAAAATATGATTGTTTCCTGAAAAGACGATAAACCAATCTTCATCGGCAAAAACTTTTCTCTTGGATGAAATAAAGCTAGTAAGATCTTAGGATGAAATAAAGCTAGTAAGATCTTAGGATGACCTAAAAATATACCCATACCTCTTGCCTGACAAAAAGTATCGGCCTTGGTATTTTCATATACAAGCCGAAGAAACCATAGAAATGCATTTTTTGTCTATGATCTCATAAAGAATTATCTAAGGTATCAGCAAAGGTATCAACTTGGTATCTACTACTATCAACTTCCGCATTATTTCCACATGCAAAAGGATATAGTAATTGTTCTTCCCAAAGAGGTAGTCGAGATTGATGCCACGTTTTTTGCTGCGTACAAAAGCTATTATCTTCGTTATTTCACCTCGAGATATGACGCCTATCGAAAAATAATAGATATCATCTATGGACATGAGTTTGTAACCAATAAAAGAGCAAAGGACTATATTGCTAGTATCGACTATCAGACCTTTCTTTGACGAATAAAAAAAGGAGTTAGTCATTCCTAACTCCTCCAACTCCTGTAAATTTTAATGAATTTTACGGTCTACGGTTCTTATTGACGCCAGATCCGCGTTCATCCCATTTTTTCTTTGGGTTATCTCGCTTTTTCTTGTCAACGGCAGTTTTGTGATCAACTTGCTGATGGCGATCACGTTTGCCTGGAAAACTACCTGTAGACTGCTTTTTCTTGTCGTGTGGCATAATTGTGCATTTTTTTATGAATAATTGTAACTCACACTATGTAAAGATATCTTGAGAACGTTCAATACCAATTATATATTCTAATATTGACATTTATATCATAATATGTATATATTACATACTATTTTATCCAGTGTAATATATATGGTGGATATTCCAAAACTCCTCTCATTAGAAAAAAGTAACCAGCAGTGAGGGCTTCTTGATATAAATTTACAAAACATTGACGTATGTAAAGAGTATGACACGGTAGAAATAGACCTTATATTTTATCCATATTCAGAAAAAATTACCAGCGACGACTATGAAGTAGAGCCATTGCAGGATCATATGAAAAGTGCAGGCAAAAGTGGAGAAAAATATAAAAAATATACTGATCCGTACGCAATCTGATTTGGTTCTATACTATGACTTGTCATATCAACTATAGCCGGTGTTTCTAATAGTAGAAATGTACTGGAAGTAGAATCTATGGTCACGCTAGGTATCGCAACATATGCTTGAATTGAATGATGGTCAAAGATCGAAAGTCTTTTAGCTAAACTCACTCCTCATACTCGCTTTCAGTTCAAAGAAAATAGTTATCGCTACTCGAGGAGTTTATATAGTACTCTCGGTGGTTACATTCAACGCCATCAAAATAATAGATACCAAAATCCTGTTCTGTTGCCTGAAAAGTTTGACCTCATTGAGTGAAACAACAGTTATACTGTTAGAATGAGCTTTTCCAAAGAAGATATTGCAGCAGTGACCGAAAATATGGCAAGAATTGCCACAATACGTTTCAAGGATAAAGAGCTCGCTAAACAACTCAATGAGTATGGTTTCGGGTGTACTATGAAACTCAAATTAGGCAATTATGAATGAAGCCTCCTCAAAAGAGACGAAATGATTCAAACATTCGAAAATTGAAGGCTTTGATGTGAAGATCTAGATCATAATTTTCTAGAAAACCACTTTGAATGGCGTAGAGCCACAAGTTTTTGAAGATTCAAAAAATATGTATCAAATACATACATTGAATGAAACATAATAGAAGTGCTTTCCACTCCAGGGAATGGCCACCATATACCAAATCAAACAGCAGGAACAGGTGAAATAGTATCTCCTAACTTAGATTCAACCCCACCAAACCAGCTGCAATCACCAACAACCATACACACTGCATCGCTGACAAACTCTCGTGTAGGAAAAATCGTGCAACCAGTGCTACCAAAATAGTGCTTGCACCAGCCCAAACCGCATTAGCAATGCCGGCAGGGATAGTTTTGAGTGCAAACGTCAAACAAACGAATGTAATAGCATAGGTTGCTACAGCTAGCAGAGTCCGCTTAAGTTTTGTAAAACCAGCAGAAAGATCCATAGTTATCACAGCAATAGTTTCAAAAATCACGACGCCCAACAAATACCAGTATCCCATATGGTTATTGAAATAATAAATACACTACTACGTATTTCACAATTGAACTAACGTTTGCCAAATCATATGTGGTGCTTCTTGGAGTTGTTTTGTATCAGGTAGTACCTGCTCTTTTCTGAAATGACGATATCTATCAAGGAAATCCGCCATATGTTGTTGTAGCGATGCATCTTGTAGTAGACACGCATCGCCATACTTCTCTACATACCATCTCGCATTATATTCTTGGTGATTTCCTCACGTGAAGGGGAGAGGCACAATAGCCTTCTTGAGTCCAAAGAGCTGTTGCTCCGCCAAAGAGGTGACTCCTCCACGCGTGATAGAGAGATCACAATGTGCACATAAACTAGCCACTTCTTCGACGGTAAGGTACGTGAAAGTAGTTACCTGTGAAAAAGGAGCAAAACGTTCTGCTAAATGTTCGTTTCTTTTTCACAAGATCACATAGAAATGATATTCTTGAGTCCACTCATCAGTTAGAATATTGGCTAATGTTTCGTAGATGACCGTAGATCATTGAGACCCCCCCATGACAAGCACATTCGTTGTTTCATTGGAGGACAATCATTTCCATAGTTCTGTCTGGTCAAAATGTAAGAGTGCAGAGGAAAGGAGCTGTCCAGACACCTGGGTATCAGGTCCAAACACATTGGGAAATCAAGCAAACTTGATCGTTGCTCGTTTGGCAATGATACGATTTGCAAGTCATGGGTAAATATCAGATTCATGCAACACAACAGGTATACCAAGAATGCCTGCTGCCATACATACTGGCACAGCTACATGACTTCATTTACAGAACACCACCGTCACCTTACGTTTTCTCAGTTCGAATAATGCTACGAAAAAACCTTTGATGACGAAAATCATATCCAACAGGTTGGATAATAGCGTCTTCCAAAAATCATATCTTCTCCATTTCCCAGAAGTAATGGGGACAAAAGTTACTCGCGGAAACTGTAAACTTGCGCTATATTCCTGGCCATCAATCTCACCAAACCAGGATATTTCCTTGCATTTCTCCCTCAATTCTGTATCGTGCTCCACATACCTCAGTAAGGCAACTATAGGAATCACATGTCCTCCTGTTCCCCCTCCTACGACTGCTACGTGCATCTGACTGGTATAAATAAATATGTTTGTTTTGTTCCTTGCTTGCTTTGTACTTTGTATTTTGCAGCTTTGTAACTTTGTTAGGGTGATTAGCTCAGCTGGCGAGAGCGCTACATTGACATTGTAGAGGTCACTGGTTCGAGTCCAGTATCGCCCACCACTACTTCAAAACTACCTCAGAGTAGTTTTTTTGTTGTGGAAAACAAGTTTCTTCTGTAGTTATTCTTGGTAAATTATATCCAAGAGTCGTATATAGATAAAGGTAGCGCACAAGTCTGAGAATTGTAGAAGTAAAATACATAGACTAAATAACATTAGCAAGCGAGCGGGTCCCTTTGGGAGCGAGCTTGCTCCGTAATCGTAGATAAAGTACTCACATACTGAAGACCTGCGCTACCTAGAACTTTTTGCTTCTTTTTGGGTCATGCCAAAAAGAAGGCCACCCCGGCAGGGGGTGAAAATTGTTTTTATAAATTTTGTTATTCAATACTAACACCTCTCCTCAACTTCCTCCTTCCTCCGCACTGCCTGGTGTGCGAACAAATCGGCTCATATTTTTGCAACGCATGCAAAAAGAATCTCGAACTTCATCCTCCCATCTGTCCCGTATGCCACAAACCCTCCCGCGAATTCCGTAGATGTTTATGATGTCACTGACCACTAGATCAAGTACTTATCATGTTCACCTACTCCTCTGCTATACAAACGCTTATTAAGCAGTTTAAGTATGGGGGCAGTCACTCGCTTGCCATCTTTCTTGGGAAACAACTCGCTTTACACATGAAAACTCAAGAAAATTGGGAGGGATGTAAAGAAAAAGTGGTGATTACCTCCATCCCTATGCATCGATACAAGCAATATCGAGTTAGGTGATTCAATCAAGCCAAACTTTTGGCACAAACTTGTGCCAGAGAATTACAAATTCCCTACCGTGACCTCCTCGTCAAACAACAATGGACCTTCTCACAAGCAAGCAAATCAAAAGGTACGAGAGAAGACTCACTGCAAAAGGTATTTAGAGCATCTGAAGTGGATTTTGTTCCGAAACATATCATTTTGGTAGATGACGTCATGACTACAGGAAGTACGCTCACACAGGCAGCCAATGTGCTCAAACAAACATATCCTCAAGCCTCCATTTGGTGAGCCGTGCTTGCCAGAAATGGCTAGACAAGGATGTCTATTTCTCCTCTTTTTGTCTACACAAATTTTTGACATTCTTTTACAAATTGGCTTTTGGAGAACAAAAAATAAAGGTGTAGTATTGTAAAAAAAGAGTAGACACACCCTTTATTTCACGAAATGAGAAAATGTAGTTCGCTGTGCGTGAGGCAGCCGGCGACGACCATGTTCCAAAAGGTATGGAGAGGGTACAAGATGTTGTGTACAACGACCGCCTAGAAGAGAAAGTATCAAGCGTCCAAAGAGTGCTTTTACGAAAACAAAGGGTGCAAGCCAAGAAGAAGCTTGTTGCAGATATCCAGAGAGTGAACTCGCTTGGACAAGCTGTTGCTCAGAGGTGACTTGTGCAGGGAAAGGATGAAACAGTCCCACCTCATGATACATCACTCGCTCCTGGGGAGCACGTGGAACTAAAGCCAGCGGAACCCAACCAATGACTCTCTGTACACCATGTCGCCAAATAAGGTCAGGTTGGAACTGCTGTTTCTTGTGATATAGATGTCGCCAAAAAGGTATGTTACAGAAACTACCGAGGAAATTGAATCGTTTTTTCCACCCTGTAGGTCTCTCACAAGAGCCAACCAACTGTACCTCAAAACCATGATCTATCAGAAGATGATATACATTTTGAAGATACTGTTCCACACCACCAATAGGACATATATAATCTGATACCAAAAGTACACGTCCTTTTTCCTTTCCAAAGAGTTGCTTGAAGCAGGTAATTCGTGTATCATCGCTATACTTACTTGCCAAAGTCAAAGCATCTGCGCGACGGTTAGGAAGCTCTCCTTGTGTCATTTTAGTAAGCAAAGTAAGGAGTTGGTCAACAAAAGAATGCTGTTCGTCTAATTGAAACTCAGGGAAGAGAAATGGGGCAATGCCTCACTTTGGAAATCCTACTACCGGCACACCTAGCTGAAGCGATTCCAATGCGCTCATCCCAAACGTTTCCAAAAAAGTAGAAGGCATGAGTGTCACATCAGCATGTTGTCGGGTATAGGTAATAGCTTCTTTGGGTTGAAATCCATGGTAAGTAACGAATGACAGGGTAGGAAGGAGTGCTTCTAGCTCGGACTGTAAATTCCCCGATCAGAAAATATGACAGTGGACAGTACTTGCCAACGGAGAATTTTTGATAGCCTTGAGTAACGCCAAAATAAGGTGGAAACCTTTTTCTTTAGTCAGTCTCCCCACGAAGATCATCGTCACCTGTTGCGTCATGAATAGATCCATTATAAAAACCCACCACAAATTCACCTTTGCTTGGGATAGTTCATTTTTTGACCTGTTCCAAAATAATAGTTACATCTCCACACGCAAGTTGTTCGTGAAGTTTTGACAATTCTCTAGCAATGAGCACACGACCTGTAAATCATAATGCAATCATTTCTTCGAGTAGTTTTTGGATTCTGTGAACTGATTCATACAAAAAGACCGGGATCGGGGAAGCAATTATTTCACGTTGCATAGTTTGTTTTCCTTTTTTCTTGGGGAGAAAACCGTAAAAGGCGAAACGATTGGTAGGAAATCGTGCTGCCACCACCGCAGGCACCAGGGCGTTTGTTCATGGCAAGACACTAAAAGGAATGTTATTTTCTCGACATAGTCTAATAATTGTTTTTCCAGGATCTGAGAGTCCTGGAGTCCCAGCATCTGAAAGTAATCATGCGTCTTGGGTGCGAAGCAAATTGATAAAGGTGTCTAATTGGTGTGGTGACGTGAAACTCGTCAAAGAAAAAAATTGTTTTCCTTCGTGTGGTATGTTATATAAGTGAAAAAGTCTCTTGGCAGTTCTGGTGTCTTCACAGAAAAAAATTGACAAAGAGGATAAGAAACCTTTGGCTCTGATAGTGATATCTTCGAGATTACCGACAGGAGTAGGAAGAACGTAGAGCATAGTAAATGGAAAATAAATTTTAGTGAGATACTTTTTCTTCTGCAATAAGTACTTGTCTCAAAGACTGTTCGTGGAATTTTATTTCATGGTTGTTATCGATGAACAGACTGATATCACGATTATACGTTTTCTTATATCATGAAAGATCCCACGTTAAGTGGGGATATTGTTTCAAGAGAGTATCGACATCAGGAACCACTACTTCAATATGTTGTCGTCCATTAAGATAATGATGTGTCTCTTTGGGAGCTGGAAGTTCAATCAATGTATCATATTTCAACACATCACTTTGTAACCAAGGACAATCAAAAATACTGATGTTTCTACCTGCAACTATTTTCTCTGAGAGATGATTACCTCATGTGGCATGGAGTTGATTTTTAATATTCTGATAGAGTAGTACACTATCTACTCTCATACATCGATGGTCAACGAAAACATTATATAGTTCTATACCAAATTTTTCCTTTACCTGAGAAAGTGTTTCTTGTGCATAGGTATCTGCTGATTCAAGATAGTGGAAGATATCCATAAGACTAGAGAAAATAAAAAATTATTTCATCTCAAGTTTTACTTGTTCCACCAGTTGTGCAGATTTTTTTATAACGGTTATTTTGTAGACATCTGTTTCATAGGTGTCATGGAGAGCAGGAATACGATTGAGCATAGTGTTGAGAAAACCAGCCAAAGTAGTGTACTCTTCTGCTTCTGGGAGGTCGAAAGGAAGATACTCATTTATTTCATTGATGGAGAGGGTAGCATTGATATGGTAAACTCACGTGCTGTGTTCTGTGACCGGTTTTTCCATATCATCTGATTCATCATGTATATCTCCAACCAACTCTTCTACTACATCCTCTAAACTAACTATACCAACGGTAGTGCCATATTCAGAAGTTACCACAGCAAAATGCTGTTTCATTCTCTTCATATTAGCCAATAATGTACTTATTGTTTGATTCTCAGGCACAAAGTAGAGAGGTCTCAATAAATCTCTGAGAGAGAATTGCTTTTTCTGATAAATAAGGGTCAAAATATCCTTAGTGAGTAACCAGCCTATTAAATTATCTTCTCCTCCTTCATAAACTGGTACTCTAGAGTATCCTTCTTCGATAATAGCTTTGATATTTTCTTCTTGATTATCCTCAATATCAATGGCAAATAATTTGTTTTTGTTGGTCATTATATCACATACTTCTTTGTCATCAAACTCAAACACATTGTGAATAAGCTCTCTCTCTGATGCAGTAATTTCTCCTTCCTCTTCACTTTCAACTACAATCATACGAAGTTCCTCCTCACTATGTGCCTCTTCTTCGTTGGTAGGAGTAATACCAAACAAGAAAAGCAACTTAATCGACAACCAATTGAGCATCTTGATAAATGGATTGAATATACGAGTAAACCAAATAAGTGGTTTTACGATAGTCAGTGAGGTCTCCAATGGAAAACGGATAGCCAGTGATTTGGGAGCGAGTTCTCCTAGTACAATATGCAACATCGTAATCACCAAAAATGACAACGGAAGTGCCAATGAATGCAAGAATGCTTCCGAAACACCAATATCCAAGAATGAGAAAAGGTATTCAAATAGTTTCAAAAATGTTTCCTCACCTACCCAACCAAGGGCAAGACTTGCTAAAGTAATTCCCAACTGACAAGCGGATAAATACCAATCTAAATGTTCTTTTACATATTTAACCAGCGCCGCCTTAGCCGATCCTTGTTTTACCAAAACATCCAACTGAGATTCTCTCAACTTTACAATTGCAAACTCTGTTGCAACGAAATAACCATTGAGCAATATCAAGAAAGCGGTAAATAGCCACAGGGCCATAGAAACGTATCTATAAAGAATAAAATCAAAATCCTTGACAATTTTTTACTGAACATCAATATACTATAGTACCTCAAATATGCAAGGGAGGAAACAAAAAAAATCCCAAACAGTATCAGGGATTTTTGTATATTTGTATTTTGAATAACCCTCCGGCTCGTTACACTCGCCACCTCTACCCATAAAGGGCACCAAGGCCTTCTAAAGGGAGGAACAACGATGGGTTATTGCTTTGATTATTTGTCCATTTGCTACTTTGTATATTTGGTACAGGCATCGGTGGGGACCCCAGTCCCAGTAACCTGTTCTATTGCTTTGGTTATTTGTTTATTTGTTGCTTTGTAAATTTGGTACAGGCATCGGTGGGATTCGAACCCACGGTTGTAAAGCTTTGCAGGCTCCTGCATTGGACCACTCTGCCACGATGCCGTGACTCAGTGTATAGGTAAATATAAGCTATTTTCAATGGATTTATCAGTCTTTGAAAAGAAATCGCGCTATGCTCGTAGTTTTTCTGGATAGTTTCCTGCTACTACTAGTCCAGCAATATGTGATTGAACGAAGGGTTTGTCTTCGGGATTGGTAACTCCACATCGGAAATCTTCACTTTTGTATACCGCACACGATGCTTGGTGTTGGGTAATAAGTTGATCTACGACGAGAGGAATAAAGTATTCGCCTCCCTTAGTCGGATCATAGGTAGAAAGAAAATCAATAAATCATTGTTCTACAGCTGCGAAAAATTCTGGATAAAATCACCAGAAGTTCATTGATACAACCTCATCTCAGGTAAAAGTTGTTCACGTTTCGTCTTCTAACACCCCTTGTTCATTTTTTTTGATCTTGAGACGTTCGACTATATGATCCAAAACGCCGTTGTGTGTGGCACATACTCCTCTATTTACCGAACCAAAAGGGGAAATAGTATTGCGTAAGGTATATCCTACCAACGCGATGCGTTCAGGATGTGGGCTACTCAAAAAAGTTGCAATTTGTTGATATGCGTGTGCTCCGTAGAAATCATCTGCGTTGATGACTGCAAAAGGAGTATCTATTACCTCCCTCGTAACGAGTACTGCGTGTGCAGTACCTCGTGGCTTTTGACGTTCTGCAAGCAGTGGTGCATATATTTGAGGGAGAAGTGTATCTGCTTCTTGGTAGACATAGACGACTTCTACTGACTGTGCGATACGATTACCAATACGTGATTTAAACTCATCAGCAAAATATTCGCGAATAACAAACACTACTTTGTCAAAACCAGCACGAATTGCATCATAGACACTGTATTCAAGTAGTGACTCCTCATGAGGACCAAAACCATCCATTTGTTTGAGTCCTCCATAGCGAGATCCCATTCAAGCTGCTAATACTAATAACGTAAGATTACTCATCTCTACTATATATAAAAAATAAGAGGCGGTCACTATAGGAAAAAACCTATAACTAGCAAGACATTTCGAAAAGAAAATAGGGGTGTCTAATAAATTTACAAAAATTTTACAATAGATATATTAGCCTACAAACAAGCTTTTCGCTCTATATTGGGTAGCCTC
>JAYREU010000021.1:0-57957 GCA_041908765.1 Candidatus Absconditabacterales bacterium | reverse complement strand
TGTACTAATCCAACAAATGAAATCTCTGCCAAAAGAAAAACTCCTTTCCATTACCGCAGATAATGGAAAGGAGTTCAATGACTTTGTTAGAGTCGAGTCTGCGCTCAATACACTAGTGTATTTCGCTAATCCGTATTCCTCTTACGAAAGGTGAACAAACGAACAGACAAACGGTATGATAAGAAGATTTTATCCTAAGTGAACAGATTTTAGTAAGATAAGTTCTGCGGAAATACAGGAAACAATGAGAATTATTAATCGTAAACCGAGAAAATCATTACATTATTTGTGTGCGTATGAAGCATTTTATGAAGTTTCTCTCGACCTATAACTATCAGTTTCTTTTTGGACTAGAATTCAGCATAAAATATAAGATTGTTTATAAATATTTATACAATAAAGTCAATACAACGTTACGGAGGATAAGGCTTGGGTCTTAAGTAATAGTTTAACGTTCTTGTTTGAAATAGGGCCGTGCATGCACGGCCCTTGGAAAACGTTTCTTTTGATTCTTACTGCCTAATCCTTAACTAACAAGATAAGAATGATCACAAAGATAAAGGCTAAGACAAGCGCAAGAGGAATCCATCTGGTTCTCATAATATCATATTTTTGATGTTTCTTCTATACTCCTATTTTTGAATAAGTCAATACTAAATATACCTAAAATACGACTTGATTGTTGAGAAAGCTTCGCTACAGTGATGGTTCATTTTGTTCCTGTGTTGCCATACATATGCTAATTGACCTCGTCCGTGACTATCCAGCAGAAACCATCACTACCCTACGCAACGTATGGAAAGAAGTTTTGCAATTTGTTGCAACGCAACACGATCCCAAGAAAATGGTCTCCTTTTTGAATAAGTGTGCTATCATCAGCATCGATGATAAAGCACAGGTCGTCTACCTCGGTATCCCCAATGAGTTTGTCCTCCAACAGGTAAAAAAGTTTTTCAAAAAATCTATCGAACAAGCTATACACGAAACATTCCATCCTGCGTATCAAGTTGAGAATGTGCTCTATACAGACTTCCAAGACGGTAATCATCCGCTCCAATTGGATCTCAAGCAATTACTCGACATCAAAGAAAAGCCCACTCTCGTTGACCCAAGTATCAAAGCAGATCTCCATCAACAGTTTGGTATTTTATTCGAGCGTAAATTTCGTTTTGATAACTTCGTCGTCGGTGCTCACAACCAACTCGCGGTGAGCGCTGCCCAAGCATTGTGTGATGCACCCGCAGAAAGTTACAACCCACTCTTCGTCTATGGCGGTGTGTGACTTGGTAAGACGCATCTCATGCAAGCAATCGGTAATGAACTCATGCACCGTTATCCTGACAAAACGATCGTCTATTTTCCTGCTACCAAATTTATAGATGAAGTAGTCTTTGCACTCAAAAAAAATCAGCTCGATATCTATCTTCAGAAACTCAGCGCCGTAGATGTGTTGATGTTGGATGATGTACAATTTCTCGCGGGCAAAGAAAAGACACAGGAGATTTTCCATAATATTTTCAATGAGTTTATGAGTACGTGAAAACAACTTATTTTCACCAGCGACCTCCCACCCAAAAGTATTACTCTGCTCGAACCCAGGTTACAAAGCCGCCTAAGCCAAGGCCTCGTGGTAGACATTAAAGCTCCTGATCGAGAAACCAGAGTTGCTATTTTGCAAACGAAACTTCGTAGCAAAGATGAGGAACTTGATCCAGAACTCGTCGAACTCCTCGCCAACAATATTTCTACCAATGTGAGAGAACTCGAAGGAGCACTCACCGTATTGTTGACGAGAAAGAAATTACTCAAACACGAACTTACGCGTCAAGATACTTTTGAAACTCTTGCTTCCCTTGGATTCGATACGATAGATGCAAGTACTTCTGTACAAGCTACCACAGCACCCAGCTATGGTCCTGTGTACTCGCAGAAACAACAATTTGATCATATCATCGAACGTATCGCGACACAGATGGATCTCACTGTCGAAGCAATCATGAGTGAACAAAGGACACAAAACATCTCCAATGCCAGACAAGTAGCCATGTATATTGCCAAGACACATTTCCATCGGACTCTCGAAAAAATTGGGTCCTACTTCAACAAAAATCACGCCACCGTCATCTACGCAATTAAATCATTTCAACATCATATGACCAAAGATCCACAGCACCGACAAACGATCATCAAAACAGTGCTCAAGTAACAATCCAAAAAATTTATTTTCGCTTTTTCAATGACCCCACACATACTGTTTGACAAAGCAGTTCTCGCCAACTATTGCAAAGAGCAAAAGCTCCCGACGTTTAGGCAAAAACAAATTCAACAAGCCATCTTCAACGAGTCGTTGCTTGAGATAGATGAGATTACTACCCTATCTAAAGATTTGCGCGACACGCTCAAAAAAGAATTTGTGATCAATACGTTGGTGCTCGATGAGGTTGTGGATAGTGATGAGACAACTAAATTTTTGTTTCGTCTACCTGATGGTAATGTGATAGAGACCGTTCTCATGTATCACTGGCACGAGAAAGATACGAATGAAAGTACACGCAAGATATTGAGATCTCGAACAGACCACAAAATTAGTGATGCGACTCATACGCTCAATAGAATTACCATTTGTATTAGCTCGCAAGTAGGATGTGCAGTAGGATGTATTTTTTGTGTGACCGGCAAGTTGTGATTCAAGAAAAATTTGTGACGACAAGAAATTGTCATGCAACTCCTCTATGCAAATAATTTTATCAAAACTAAGTTCGGCAAAAAAGAAGATGGCACGTGGAATCGTATCAGAAACGTCGTCTTTATGGGTATGGGAGAGCCATTGCTCAACTATGATAATATGAAAACCAGTATCGAATATATGCTCGCACAAGATGCGTTTGGGTTGTCCAAAAGACATGTCACAATTTCTACGTCAGGTGTAGCTGCCTATATTGATAAGCTCGTCACGGACGGTATTGATGTCAGGCTTGCGCTCAGCCTCCACGCCCCCAATCAAGAACTCCGTCAAAAACTTATTCCTATGATAGCGAAAAAATGGCCCATCGAGGAACTGATGAAAAGCGTCGATGCATACGAATCAGCAACAGGTAATCGCATCTTCTATGAATACATCATGATCAAGGATATGACAGACACCAAAGAAGTGGCTCATCAACTAGGGAAACTCTTGCAGGACAGAAATGCGCATGTCAATCTCATTCCGTACAACGAAAATCCTGCTATGCCTGATCTCATCACGAGTGAGTTCGACAAAATTCTCAGCTTCAAAAAAATTGTCGAAACCTACGACGTCACGGTCACCGTTCGCGACACCCTCGGCAGAAACGTCAAAGGCGCATGCGGTCAACTCGGCTACGAAAAAGTAATGAAAGCCAGAATTGAAGATATGGCGTCATTCTGAACGTAGTGAAGAATCCAGGAAATATGCAGAATAAACCTAACTGTTCCCTCCCTATCAAGGGATGTCGATCTATCCATTCCCTCCCTGTCAAGGGAGGGCGAGGGTGGGTTTTATTGCTCTCTTTTCCTTAGCTCTCAAAGCCACTCTCTCAGATATATCTGCAATTACCTTATCCAGGTTCATAAGTACTTCTTCATTGTCGTATCTTATCGTTATAATCCCCCAGGTAGTAAGATCCCCATCTCTTTTTTTATCGTACTCTTCACTCCCTTCGTGCGATACTCAATCCACTTCAATTACTAGTTTCAGCGCACTGCAATAAAAATCTGCAATGTAGTTTCAAAGCAGTTTTTGTCTTAAAAATTTATATCACAACGGTCTGATTGAAAGACATGTTTTCCAAAGTATTTTTTTTGGATACGTAGGCACCATACGATTTTTGCGTGCGTATATTTTATTCTTGAAATCGTATGGCACGAATGAAAGTTTTTTTATATGGGAACGCATGGGAGGATAGTGAACTAAAACCCCCCATAATCCCCCCTTGACAGGGGGAGAAGCGTGCTGTTTGATTCCTTTGACAGGGGGGAAACCTATTTGTGGCTTCGTTCAGAATGACGGGGTACACTATCTCAAAATCACTACCCCTCTCCCAACAACTTGTTCTGCTCTACGATAGGCAGGTAGAGTTTCTGTAGTTCGTCACAGCGACTGTGCGTGCGATGCGATAGCATCGATCATGTGTGTACCGTCTGGATAGACGGGAACGGTCATCACGATAGGAAGTTTGCCCATGGTCTGGGCAGTGACGGTAAGGAAATTTTGGTAGAGAAAAATAATATCTTGTTTGATCTGCGCGAAACGTTTGGGATCACGCTGCACGTGCACAAAGTTTGATTTGGTCATCACGGGTCACAATCGTCACTCCGTGACCACGACGGACGTTGCACGGATGAAAGGCTTGGTGGTGGCTTGAGTTGCATCATGTTTGAAAACGGTCATCTTCGCATCAGTTGCATACGCAGATGTTTTCCACCACGCAAGATTACCTTTGACAGAAGTAATGAGGATGTCTGAACCAATCGTGTGATACCCGCATGCATTAGCGACAAACAAGGTTGTTCCAAAACCACAAAAAGGATCCCGCACGGTGATCTCATCTTGTGCTTTGACTAATCATACACCGATATTGACGAGTGTCTGCGTCAGCTTCGCAGGCATCATACCAATTTGCATACCACGCATCGGCTTTTCGATATCAAGTGTCGTATAACGATCAATGTTTTGTCGTCACACGATATGTACAAGCTCATTTCCGAAGACTATAATTTCTACACCTTTCTGTTTGATCTCGAGATCTGCACCAACTATATCCACTATCTTATATCTTCTGCAACTCGTTTCTTTCTTGGCTCGACGCGCGAAATCCTCATCGTTCGTTCACAACAAGGTGGCAGTTGATAAGAGCTCTTTCGCTTCGTCACGAGAAATCGATCTCCCTCGTTTGGCAGCCGATCACAAGCGTGCGCTACGTCATGCCAACTCTTGTTCAAGGATGTGCTCGCATGAAAGTATCGCTCTCGGTGATTTGTAGACAACCGTACACTCAGGAAAAACAGCGCCGATCTCGAGACGTGCAAGTTCACTATGTATTCACGTGATCAATGTCCACTGTTGCATTAGTTTTGCTTTGAAAGAATGAGGCTTTGTAAGGTGGCTTGTGCAGTGATAAGTTGATTGTCTACGCCTCCAGAGAGATAGCTTTCAGCATCAAACACCACTTCAACATCCGGCACCAATCCTTCATGGTCCTCAATATGATTACCATTTGGTGTATATCGTTTGCCTACGGTGTATTTCAAGAGTGAGCCATCTGGCAATTCATGTAACGTTTGAATTGATCATTTGCCAAAGGTTTTTTCTCAAACAAGTTTTGCGTTACCACGTTCACGCAAAGCTGCAGCAACAATCTCAGAAGCCGAAGCCGTAATATCATCTACCAATACCACCAGTGGTTTGCCTTGAAGATATGCATACCCTTTGGAGGTGAATGTCTCTGTTGGATAGGAGAGATATCTTGTCTCCGTGACGACGGTTTCCTTGGGCAAGAAAAATGACGCTAGCTCTGATGCCATCGGCAGATATCATCCGCCATTACCTCTCAAATCCAAAATCACTCCTTGTGCGGAAGAAGCCAGTTCATCCATGACCGCTTTGAAACTTCTCTTGGTATCATCACCAAACACTGCTACTTCTATATACAATTGCTGACTTCCTGACCGATCCATAATTTCTCCACGCACCGAAGGCACGACGATAGTATCTCTGATCGCTTCAATACGCATGACTTTGTCTGCACGCTCTCTGAAGATAGTAAACTCGACTTTGGAACCCTTGGGCCCACGCATTTTTTTGACTGACTCAGGCAAAGTTAAACTATGAATATCTTCGCCATCTATCTGAATAATGAGATCCAGGGGCTCTATACCCGCCTTGAACGCAGGACTATTTTTGAGGACCTCTTCGATCAACACGCCTTGTTCCTTTTTGACCACGACCGCCCCAATCCCCTCAAACTCCATCTCACCCTCCAACTCTTCATCAAACATTTTGTTTTCATCTACGGTCATATATGAGGTATAGGGATCTCCCAATGCATCGACATAGCCTTTGAGCGCATATTCTTGCATCTTCTGAGCATCAATTTTGTCTTGATAGATATACTGCGTGGTGAGCAAGTCAAAAATAGCACGTTCTTTGGCCTGCGTAAGAGCATTACCACTACCTCAGAGGTTGCTAATTTGCTGTTTGAGTTCTTGGACCAAGGGATGGAGGTCAATTTGCTGACTACCAATCAATTGTGGCCCACCGGGGAAATAATTAAAAAATGCTAGTGTGAGCACAAACATAGCTCATACACCACATATCAAGCCCCATATAAATCACGAAACTCTTTTCATCTGCTATTTATTCATAAAAAGTCACATTGGCATAGTGGGCTAGTATCTTGTTATGTTCTACAAAAACAACATCAAGCATCGTTTGTTTGGTAGTTGGATAACGATGCGCATAGTGTTCAATCGTCCTTTGGAGGGCTTGGAGCTTGTGAAGCGGGATAAAATCCAGCAAATCATCACGAGAAGAGACATCTTTGACCTCGACAATAACGCGATACTCCTCACGTTCTACTACCAAATCCAGCTCTCCTCCACGGATCGTGAAGTTTTGGCAACACACACGTCGTCCTTGTTGACGATATCGCTGAGCAACAAGATGCTCAGATTGGCGTCATTTTTCCCTCGTATCTGTCCGTTGGTTACTCATATTAGATATTGAATTACCGCATAAAATCAATATTAGCTTGTACAGAGGTTTTGTTGCACCATGGGTCCCTTTTGTTGTCCTCTAGTTCCTGACTACATTTCATACGGTTTTCCTGGAAATTTAGTAAGAATAACTACAGAATATTTATATGAATGACGCATTTTCTGCTTCCTCACCCACCTCTATGGAAACGATAACTGTCCTCGATCGATTGATTAATAAATTATATAAAATAAAGGGTCCTCTTCCCGAGGGCATCAATTATGGCAACAAAATTGTCTACAAAGATGACGAAGGCAAAGAACAAGTCTGAGTTGTTTTGGGATATGATCAACCTACTCAGAAGATTGGTAATTTTTTGTATCCACTCACCGGACAACAAGCAGACTTATTTCAAAAATATCAGCAGACCGCGTTGACGCTCTTTGATACCTTCAAACTCCAATTCAAAAAAGAATTTCCTGAGTCCGTTCCCGTGACGGCGAGGATGAACCTCCAAGGCAATACGATTTATTTTTACTTTTATGCGGAAGTAAGATTCAATTTTGCAGAGTTCGTCAAACGCTTTAGACAAGAGATTGGCTACAATTTCTTTTTGTATCAAGTATGAGCAAGAGATAGAATCAGACTCGATCCGAGAGCAGACGGCATGTTTTGTGCAAGTGGTCATGGGTTTGGTCTAGATTGTAAAATGTACAGACATCCTATGCCAAATGTAGAGACCGACGCTATCATGGTCCAACAACTCGAAGGGAGAGATGTAGAAAAACTCAAAGGACTGTGTGGTAAACTCAAGTGCTCACTCAATTACGAAAAAGACGTCTATACCGAAGAAGCACAAAAATATCCTGCGAAATGATCATACGTCACCTACGAACAGAAGAAAATGATTTGTATCGGGTACAATATCCTGACTACGGAAATCAAACTCAAAAACGAAGAGCCCTTTCAAATTATCAAAGTCACCCTCAATGAGTTCCTCAAATACGGCAAAGTAATTTCATCTCCTCCTCCGTATCAGCCTAGATATTCACACAACTCCTAACCCTATTTACCTTATTCCTTACGATGACCCAAGTTGAAATAATACTACGATTGATTACTACCCTCGTCTTGGTGCTGGCGCCTGCTTTGTGGATTATAAGACGTTATTTTCCACAAGTGATTGCGTTGTTCCAAAGTCTCCTTGCCAAATATTCCCAATGGAAAGCACATCGTGATGATGAAGTGAGTGTACAACAGCCATTGCTGTGAGAGCCTGGAGAGTTCGTTTCTCCTGATTCTTCTCAAGATATTTCTACAGAAAAAATAAACATTGAAGATATGAGTCCTCTCGAAGCTCAAGAGGTGATCACCAAAAAACTCAGCGAGAGAGATGCACAACTCCTTGAAGCACTCAAGTTTGAAGCACTGTCTCACAAAGAAAGAGGCAAACTAGATTTGTACGAAAAGAAGTTGATTGAGTGATTAGCGTTAGATAGCGAAAACTATGAACTGATGCAACTCCTAGGGGAACACTATTTTACAACAGGAAATCTCATCAAGGCACTTAGCTTACTCAAGAAAGTCATAAATAATGAACCAGATAATCACAAAGTAATCCGACAAATTGGGCAAATTTATTTGAGCCAAGGTGAGCAAAGTACCGCTAAACTCCTGATAGAAAAAGCAATTACTCTCAAGGACGATAATCCCAAATATCATATCAGTATGGTAGAGATCCATTACGAAAACCAAGATATCAAGCAAGCTATTCGTTCAATGGAAAAAATTCTCAAACTGAGACCTACCAATATCGACTATCTCCTCACCATAGCAACACTCCACGAAGAAAACGCAGAACCCTCCAAGGCAATGAGTTACTATTCCAAAATAATTGAGCTTGACCCTATGCATGAGATAGCTAAAAAGGCCATTAGACGTTTATCCTCCTAATATTTTTTCGTTCCATGTCAGCAAGAACTAGAAGCAAAGCAGTAAGTATTTTTGTTATCATTGTGATCGCTATGTTGCTCTTTTCAGTGATGTGAGTGATGGTATTATATCTCAAAGGTCCTGTAATGCCTGCACAAACTGCAGGACTCTCCGGCACCAACTCTGTACCTCCCGCACAAAACACAGGTCGTGTCCTCTACCAAGCTCCCACGATGGAGGCAACGGGTAGTGACACCACTACCGGTACTCTACCAGATCAACCAACTGCTTCCACATGAAACTAGTCGTCGATGTTCAACAAAGATATGCTAAAATGCGTGCACACACTGCTACGCATCTTTTGCACGCCGTACTTGATGAAATGCTCTGAGGCACCAAACAGGCATGATCATTGGTTGAACAAGACTACTTGAGATTCGACTTCGCAGCCAAACAACCATTGACCAACGATCAGCTCGCACAAATAGATAGCAAAATAAATCACTGGATAGCGCATAGCCTTGCCGTCACTACGACAGAATGCGCCTACGCAGACGCAATCAAACTCGGAGCAAAAGCATTTTTTGAAGATAAATATGGCGACGTCGTGAGAGTCGTCAGTATGCAAGATGGTGATGTGTCTCTCACATCTATTGAACTCTGTGGTGGGACGCACGTCACCAACACCAACCATATCGGTGCTTTCAAGATCGTCGAGCAAGAAGCAGTTGCTTCTGGTGTGAGGAGAATCATTGCTGTCACGTGACCCAAAGTTGCCATGCAGGCACACACCCTCGAAAAAGAACTCCATGCCCTAGCTGAGAAACTCGACTGCCAACCCAAGCAACTTACCGAGAAACTCGACAAAGTCCTCAAGACCTATACCGAACAACAAGCTACTATCGAACAACTCACGACGCAACTCGTGGGAACAGCTCTCGCAAAATTGAGTGCGCACAAAATTGCAGATGACGTCCTCGCCTATGATTGTACTCCTCTCGCTACTTTCGCATTCAAGGATATTGTCACGCAAGCTAAGACCTTGCGACCTACCAGCAACCTGTGTCTCTATGCCGCCTCTGGCTCCTTTGCCCTACTCTTCCCCGGTGGCTGAGCAAAAGCATTTGCTACTGCCAAAAACATCAAAGGAGGTGGCTCTGATACGTTGGTACAAGGCAAGGATGGGGAGATTAAGGAGAAGGTAGGCAAATAAAGCTGATATAATATCTATCTTATCAAAAAGGGGCATTCCCTTCGTTTTTTTTGCATTTCATGACTCTGTCATATATACTTTAGGGGCTTTATATTGGTGCATAGACATGTTGACACAATTGGAAATACAAAATCCAGAATGAGGAAGACCATATGAGATGATCTGAATTGATTATAACGATGACCAGATATTTTCACATATGCATACACTCGGCAAGATATTCAAAGAAGAAATTATCACAACAATTGATCACAAAATCTATACATATGACAAAAAAAGAGAAAGTGAGGATATCAACTCACTCTTGACCATTGACAGACCAGATGCATACAAGAATATTACTTTTGATCTTTTCAGAAGAGAACTTTTCTTAGAAAAAACACTCAATATTCTTAGAAAAATCGAGGATACACTTCATCACACTCCCCATGAAGAATCCAATAGCTTGTGGGAAGAAGCAAATTGGTTATTTATTCTTAGTGGTGAGGATATAAACTCAGTCAATAAGTTAATTGAAGACATTGAAGTAGCAAATACTAATCTTGCTTGTTGTCAGTCAAATTTGCTTCAACAACAAAAACTCTCTTGACCAGAACTATTCACTTTAAATCATGATTTACAACACCCAAATTCTAGTTTGGATGAAGTGTTAGTTACTTTTTTCATTACTCACTATCGCCTCTTGTGTGCTATTTGTCCTGAACTGAGTAATGAAGAGCGTAACTTTATAGCATCTTTTGGATTCATCTGATAGCACTAATTTCTGTATGTACTATTCCTAACCTAAATACAACCGCTCTACCGGCACATTACCCGCACACGTCAGGAGCGCATCGGTGGTGTTGGAGTTTGCGTGGAAATGAGGCTGAGCGGTGGCGGTGATACGTAAGTAGTCTGGATATGAGCGCTCCTGGGGGGCTATTTTTTCAAAAGCACGTTCTACTGCAGCGCTGCCGTGGAAAGTGAAACCACTCACGCCCGCTTTGCGTTTGAGGAGATGTTCAAAAGACAACATGCTTCGACTACTTGGAATCAACGTATCGATATATGCATCAAGAAAATAACGCAGATCATGTTTGATTGCTTTGCGTACCATAGGATCTCTTGCTCCGAGTGTAGTGGCAAGATATTGTCGTAGTCTTACCTCTTTGCATCGCAACGGGAAGTCTGGATGAAATGTTTTGATATGTTGTTGTCTTGGGGTCAAGGTGAAGCGTTGCATGAGGTCATGCAAACACGCCTGTATATCTGTTTGGTCTGCTCGCTGGGTAAGCACACCAATTTTGCCAACAAGTGAATAAGGCAATACCTCCTCAAGAATATATGTTTGAAACAAGGGAAGGATCTCTACTCACGTAGGAAATCCATCGGGCAGTTGTTTGGATCGTTGCAGTTCGAGAAGCGGAGGGAGAATAATATGCGTCACGCCTTGCCCTGCCAATGTCTGAGTACCTAGGAGACAACGCTCAGCTCTGAGCTCAGACATTTTGTCTCACCATGGCCAATGTGATGCGTCCAAGAAAATATGATAGGTATGCGAAAAACGCGCAAGTATACGCCACAAGGGAAATAATGAGCTACCAGAAGTTAGTAATCCTATCTTCATTATAGAACCTTTGAAAAAGTCCTAAAAGTGCGCTTGCGTGCTTTTAGAGACGCCTGAAGAGATTCTTTAAGGAAGCGTTGTAAACTTGTCTCTCAGAGTATTTGACAAATCATGAGGCACTAGAGAAATACGTAAAATTTCGATTTTGCAGAGCTTCCTTAGGTGTTCGAAGGAGTAATTGGACGCTCTTCGAGCAGACGCAAGTAGGACTTGAGCGGTGGGATCAATTGATCAAACTGTTGAGAGAATCTTATTTGATCCAATAACTGCATACGTTGGAGATACACTTCTAGCTTAAGGAGCAAGAGCTCATACTTATCACGATCACCAGCGAGTTTGGTATAGAGCAAGAGTTGTCTTGTTTGATCAATACTCGCGGTGAGATCCAATCTAGTTTGTCTGAAGTAGTAGTTGAGAATTCATTTTATTCTCAAAAAAAGATTGGTTTCATAATCCTCTATGGCTGCCAAGAATTGTTGTTGTAGATCAGTCATCTGTTGTTTTTTCATTCTCAGTTGGTCATCAACGGTATTTCGATATGCTACGTCTTCACCATCTTTTATATATGATTGAGCTGTTTCTCTTTGTTCATTGATGTTCTGTATACTCAAAGAAAAATCACGAATATAGGCAAAGCAATATCTCTGCCCTGTTTGCAAGGTCACCACGATACTATTTCACTCTACCGAACAAAAATACTGATGCTCAAAATATCCCTGCACGGAGCCAGGTAAAAGGGCATACGTTCATGCTAACACACCCAGGAGAATAGGAATTATTGTACGTGCTTTTTTCATGCTGGTTTATTGTAATCCTCAAATAAGATATTAATTATCACCGCAATAGGTACCGCTAAAATAATACCAATAAATCATAAAATACTACCTCCTATTATCATACAAATCAGTATCAACAAAGGACTAATACCCAAGGTTTGATACATCACCATAGGCACCAAAATATTATTCTCAGACTGTTGAATCAGTCGATACAAGCCCAATACAAACAATCCTCCTCGCCATCCATATCACAAAATACCCAGCAAGATAGCAGGTACCATACCCATAAATGGCCCAAGATACGGGATGAATTCTGTCAGACCAGCAATCAACGCAAGAGTGAATTTATTGGGCAGATCAATACCAAATGCTCACAAGATTACCAATCACAACCAGACAATAATACCAATTGCGAGACACAGTATCAATTGTCCCTCCAACCAAAAACCGAGTTTTCTATTGAGCTTGAGTAGTTTGAGTTCTGTATATTTTGCCCTCCCAGAAATACGTGCCAAAAAACGAATTACTCTCTCCTTCTCAATCGTAAAGAAAATAGACAAGATAAAGACCAAAAATACCTGAAGAATCGCTGAGAAAAATCCACCCAATACTATGAATGCGATACTACTTGCATTCTTGATATACGAACTACCGACGGTTACCAACTGCGTCATGTTTTGGAGCAACGCTTGTTGAAAGCTTGCGCCTCGATCATTATTGATCATCAACTCAATGAGCATATTCTTGAATCACAAGGGTAAGCGACTTGAAAGAATAGTTTGTTCTATACCTTGTGTTTGGAGTACTTGCTGAAGATCATAGACTTTGTCCAACAAGAGATTAATAATATCTGCAATCTGCTGAACCACAAAGGGAACCACAATCATCACTCCAGACAACACAAATAACACGAGCAATACATAGGCAATGCCTATAGCAAAACCTCTCGGCATGGCTCTAGTGAAAAACTCCACCATATTATTCATCGCCATAGAGATGATGAATGCCGCTACGATGAGATAGATAATCGTCAATGATTGAAACAGAAAATACCCCAAAAGCACCACAACTACACCCACAAGCCAGAATTTTCGAATACGTTTTTGGTCGTCAGCATGCTCTACAGAAATAGGTTGCTGGTCATGCTCTTTTTGTAGTTCTTCACTGAGTTGTTCTATTTCTTGGTAGCTTTTGTATTTCCTTTGCTTCAGTTGTGTCATCCACGTACGTGCATAGTCACGGAGGGTTTTTCGATTGAAGAAAGTATTGTTCATTTGCGTCCATAAAAATAAGCTAAATCCTGAGTGCACCATTGCTTTCGTGTATCGAGTATAGTTGTTTTATCTCCTGTTGCAATCAATTGTATAACCTCTGCAAACGCGTCTTTGTGGAGACAAACGAAGGTTCTGGTAGGGATTCCTGACCTATCTCCTCCTCCAGCGAGGTCATAAAATACTCTCTTACACATATTTCTCATGACGGCTCTTTTGTCTACTTTGACTGGTAATTGAAAAGCCCACTGACTGGGTTTGTGTTGCAATTGACGCTGAGTTAAAAAGAGAAATTTTTTGCCACTTAATTTCTGTCAACGACGCAACAATCGCTGGATGTCTTGTGTTCTCAATCTCAATTGCTTAGCAATCATGATAGCGAAAAAAATGAAAAACGAGGTTGTGAAATTTATGAAGCCAGTGATGTTTGCACCGCGAGATCAAAAGCTACATGTGGCTTGGAGACCGGGAGACGTGTCATTTTCCAGGCAGTGAGTAGGCTACGTACTTGTCCTATATCCTGCTGTTCCATGGCGCTGTATATTCGTGCTTCACACAAACGATCCCATTGGTCAGCAACTATGAAGGCGTTGATATGCTCGAACGAGCTTGAAATGAAATGTTTGGTAGGCAGTGATATCTGTGCAAAATGGTGTGCCATCGTACTGAGCGTTTCTGTAGGTCGTTGTGCCATCTCCCTAGCTAAGCGAGGGCGACCGCTAGCAAACGCCAAGATAAACGCACGTGATTCTGGGGTAAGTAAGGGATACTCTTGTGACAACATCTGTGCAAGTGTCTCATCTTGCACGATGGGCATATCAATCAACCATGCTCTCGAAAGAATAGTGTCCAACAGACGATGTTTGTGTGTGGTCGTCGCTACGATAATCCTCCCGGGTAGAGGTTCTTCAAAGGTCTTGAGCAATGCATTTGCCGCATTCGCATTCATTCTTTCGATATGTTCGATGAAAACAATTTTCATGCCACCCATAGGAGCCATAGCCAACCGCTTCGCTACATCTCTGGCGCCCAGATCATAATAATTCTTGCCTTCGAATTGCACCATTTGCTCTTCTTCATCTACCTCCACTTTGAACGTATGTGTCTTGCCCGTCATCTGGCTCAAATCATAGAGCGCTCTATAATCTTGTTGGATATAGGTACCCAAGAGTCCATGGATTGCTTCCTCCAGCAATGCGGTCTTGCCAGAATACATAGGTCCATTGACCAACAAAAAAGGAAACAAGGCATGTTGTTGCTCTTTGTTTTGTGCAAAAAACTTCTCTATCACCATGCGGACACGCGTTTGTGCTGTCATCACCTCTACCCAATAAAGTGCTTCCACTGTAGCCAAAATAGGGAGAAAAGCGAGAGAAAGAAAGATAATTATCAGAGATCAAGAAACCACTTAAAAAGTTCGCCTACGTACCTTGCAGGCACAAGTGCTTTCAGTGACGCATGAAGACATTCGTCACGGAAGTGTTGTAAAGTGACTTTTCAGGGATTTGATTATGTTGGGAAAATATGTTTTATACCCTTTAGATGCGAAAATGAAGTTTCAGGAAAAATTTGCGTACTTATTTATGAGTATGTAAAATCTTTGTCAAATTTCTGTAAAAAACTATTCAAACACTTTGATTTTTACTCTCGCAGTGACGGGTGTGTCATTTGCATATTCTATCTCTGCTCTGATGACATATTCTCCTGGAGCATCGAACACCGTTGCAGCGTTGGCACACGATCTATCATCACAATCTATACTCTTGGTATTGCCGAAGTCCCAAGCAATGTGCGTGACGACGCCATCAGTTTCTACACTGACTTGGACGGTATCGCCTACTTGCGCTTGTTGCGTAGGATGTGAATCAAGAGAGATATCTATGACCTTTTGTTTTCTTTTGACGACAATCGGTTCTTTGACACGATACGTATCGGTGAATCATTTCCTGGTTTTCACAGTGACCGAAGGATAGTATTCTCCTTGTTGTTTCGTTTGATCAAACACATACGTGTGAGTGACTTTTCCTTGGCTCACATTTTGCAAGGTGTTGCCGTCTCCGAAATCTCGCGTGAAATAGACAATCTCATCTTCCTCATCATAGAGCGGAGAAACAGAAGCATCAAGCACTACTTCGAGTGGATCTTCACCTACCAAAGGCTCAGCCTTGATCAAAGCGGATACGGAAGCTCTCGAAATATCTATCGTGTACTCTTGGCTAGACTCTTTGCCTTGCGCGGTGGTCACACGGAATTCAAGCTGCTTTTTGCCAAGTGTTCACACATTCAATTCATATACATTGGAGCGTTCTTCGAAGATCTGTTTGCCATCGAAATAGACAGCAACTTTTGCAGTTTTGTCAGGGAAGATATCGGTGATCGTAAACTCAAGTGTCGCTGGGACGATACTGACTTTGATTGTTTGGTTGGGCTCATCAAGGACAACATCACTAGATCCAGAGATACTCACAAATGGTGCAGATGCATCTTGTTTGTACTTGAGCGTGAAATCGACCTGATTGCCGGTGAAGCCAACCGTGAGATCTTTGGCATTACAACTTCATTTTTGTGCCTCTGGAGTGAAGTACATCATGCTAATTTCATACTGTCCTCACTGACGGAATGCGTAGGTGATGGTCTCTTTGTTTGCATCAATTTTGTCTACTAGGGTATCCAACTGTGTATCATAAATCAGATAAGTATATTTGGAAACCGTCACCAGTTCATCGAACTGTGCTTTGAATCTGTACTTCTTGCCTTCTATTTCTTCAATTTGCAAATCACATTTCGCCAGGGTAGATTCGAGTACTCTCAAATCAAACGTCAACCAGGTGTCTTTGAATTTAGTTGGTAAACCAGGCAGTTTATAATTGATCGTATGGAGTTTCGATGTCGTCAAAGGAAGATCAAACGACGCATTGTTGTTGACGTCTGGAGCTCCATCACCATCGGTGTCCCACACTATCGTATCAGTATCCAAGCTCAAGTCAGTGAACAAACGTTGTGCTCTCACCTGTGCAGTGACCGGAGCGACACCGAGAATGTATTCCGTTTTTTTATCGTTGAGTACAGGCTTGTCGTCCAAAGTCGAGAGTGAAATTTCTGCAGGTATCGTCAATGTGTAGAGCTCATATGTTTTGGTTTGTGGTTCATTGGTAGCTTTGTTGAGATAGCTTACCTCGAGTTTGATAGGATAGTCACCTTTGTTCATATAGAGACAATGCTCAGGGAAATAGCTATTTGCACTGAGATGCATTTGATTGTTTCCTTCAAGTTTCTGACCATTGCCACAATCGAGGATGAATGAAGATACTTGGTTGCCTGCTAATTCTGGCAAAATATTTCTATCGAATTGATCTTTGTTGAGCTGATATTTCATCTTCATAGGCGCAATCAAGGGCACGCCCTCATTGACCCAAATTGCTTTGTCTTTGGTAACTACATAGGGCAAGGCGAGTTGATCTGTCTGGATCTGTGTCGCACCACTCAGTGCTCTAATACGCGTAATACTCAATGTCCCGAGCACAATAGTCATCGCCAAGATAAGCACCCCAAAGACCGTACCGATACCATGTACTAACTTGCGTTCCTTGACCGTGACCAATCTGTACACGTTGAGCACGAGGACATAAAAGCCCACAAAAAACAAAATACCAAAGAATAAGACCGCGAAGATAATAAGAATATTTTTGACATCCTCTATAGCCAATCCAATGGTTTGCAAAAATTCTGAGGAGGTGACCGCATAGTACAAGCCCGCATAGACAATACCTAGGAAGAACAAAAAGAATACGCCACACCCGATGAGGAAAAACTTAGGTGAAATTCTCGAGCCTTTCTTGACCTGTGCACCTTGTACGCTCCCCAATTGTTGAGGAACAGTCACGGTTTTCTTTTGGAGTCTTTGAAAGGGATCCTCTGCTGGTTTTTGCTCAGGCAAAACGACCTGAGCAGGAGCGTCAGTTGAGGTGACTGGAGTCTGCGGGGGAACCACAGGATTCACAGGAACAGCATCTGGAGTTGGATTGTCTGGAGTCATAGGTGACAGGAAACAAAAAATAAGGTTACCCAAGTATAGGAGATTTGCCCTCCAAATGCAAATTTCCTGGCTGTGGAGAGAGGTATTTTCGCTATATTATTCTTGACTCAGGAGGATTATGGTATATTGCATAGAAAACCCTCTCTACCTAGCAAGAGTTGTTACAAAAAAACCTGCTCTTCAGCAGGCTTTCTTCATCTTATTTCTTTACTCTTACTTCTCAGTTCTTATTTATAATATGGTCTCACCTGGAACAAAATATACATCCCAATGATCAAGCCGATGATAGGTCAAATAATACCTCCTGATATGACGCCGACCACCAGAGAAATCAACTGTACATAGTAGAGCAAATGCCACGCTTTCCTCGTCCTAGCAAAGAGTCCTGGCACCGCCATAATTTCTAGAATAAACATAATCAACGTCAGTATACCAATCACATAATACATCACCTGATTGCCAGCCATATACGGACTCATCATCCAAGCGTTACTCAAAAACGCTCCCATGCCAAACAAGGCCAATACCATCGGTAGTGCCAAAATCAAAAACAAAATAGTGAGATACGGAGCCACATTTACCAAAAATTCTTTGGCTCCTACAGGCAACTGAAAAGGGGCTTTAGTGACCAAATACTCTTCAAATAGTGCTTCTAGTGATCCCAAAAATGCAAATGGATGTCCGTGACCTTGGTGATGATGCATGGGAAGAAAAAGAATCAAAAATAAAAAACATCTCACTCATAGCGTATATAAGGGAAAACACAAGAGGATGTGTAACTTTTTGTTTCACCCAACCACCGTCATTCTCTCTTGTTTTTGCGCTCCAAACACATAGTATAGCCTCAATTTATTGATTATTGATCTTATGATAACCAAAAAGCAGTTCACAGAAGTGACGCACGAAGCGATGCGACAAGGCAAGAAAATTACGTTCAGTACAGGTAAATTAGCTCCCCATAGCGATGGCGCGGTCGTGATCACCTATGGTGATACCCAACTCCTTGTCACCGCCGTGATGAAGAAAAATGCTGATCCAGACAAGGATTTTTTGCCATTGGCTATTGAATTTCGTGATTCTTACTATGCAACCGGTAAAATTGGTGGAGGAAGATTCAACAAACGTGAAGGGAGACCTTCTGATGAAACTATTTTGTATTGTAGACTGATAGATCGCCCCTTGAGACCTATGTTTCCCAAAGGCATGGTCAACGATGTCGTGATTACGGTGACGCCACTTTGTCTCGATTTACAAAATTCACCTGGAGAACTAGGTATTATTGGTGCTTCTACCGCTATCATGCTGGCTGGTATTCCCTTTGCAGGTCCTGTCGGAGCAGCCAGAATCGGCTATGCAGATGGACAATATATCTTCAACATGACTGAAGCGCAAGCTACTACATCACTCCTTGATCTCCATGCTGCATGAACTGCCAACTTGATCAACATGGTCGAAGCAGGAGGCAATGAGTGTCCTATTGAGATCGTCTCTACTGCATTTGATCATCTCCAAACGATGATTGCTGAGATTTGTGCAATTCAACAAGAGTTTATCAACAAATGTACTATTAGCCCCAAAGAAATCACCCTCAACTACCCTACGCAGCAACAGCTCGATGAGATGCATACCGTCGTCACGGACGAGGAAATTTCTACGTTATTCAAAAAAGAGAAAACAGATTTTGACTTCACCTATGCTGCTCTTGAAAGAAAATTATATGATCACTTCAAACCACTCACCGAAACCAAAGACAGCGGACGACGTGGAAGCACAGTCAATATGGGTTTCTTCGCACTAGTGAAAAAATATATTAGAAAAAATATTATCGAAAAAGGACAAAGAATTGATGGCAGAACTGTAGAACAAATTAGAACAATTTATTGTGAACATGGCACAATCCCCAGAGCGCATGGATGCGGATTATTCTGGAGAGGTGATTCACAAATCCTCAGTATGTTGACGCTTGGTTCTCCCGGAGATGCACAGATGCAAGACGATATGGAAAATACCGATGTCGAAAAACGCTTCCTCCATCACTACAAGATGCCACCGTTTTCGAACAATGAAGCTATGATGATCAGAGGTGCAAATAGACGTGAAATTGGACATGGTAGGTTGGCCGAAAAAGCGCTTGAACCGATGATTCCGAGTGAAGAAAGTTTCCCATATACTATTAGAATAGTTTCAGAAGTACTTGGATCTGGTGGCTCAACTTCGATGGCATCAGTATGTGGTTCAACCATCGCCTTGCTCGACGCAGGTGTACAGATCAAGAGACCCGTCTCTGGTATCGCTATGGGATTGATATGTGGTGATGATGATCAAACTATTTTGACAGACATTTCTGGTACCGAAGATTTCATCGGTGATATGGATTTCAAACTTGCTGGTACGACAGAAGGTATGACTGCTATCCAAATGGACATCAAAATACAAGGATTGACCGTAGCGAAGATCAAAGAAATCTTAGTAAGAGCACAAACAGGAAGGGCTGAAATCCTTGATTTCATGCTCCAAACAATTGATAAGCCAAGTGAAACACTCAGTCCCTATGCTCCTCTCCTCCTCCAATTTGCAGTGAAACCAGAACAAGTCAGAGAAGTGATCGGCCCTGGCGGATCAGTGATTCAGGAAATTATTAGAATCACTGGCGTCAAGATAGATCTCAATGATGACGGTACAGGTGTGATCACCGCCAAAGAACAAGAGGCAGGTAATCGTGCTATGCAAATGATCAAAGATGTTGTACGATCACCCAAACCAGGAGACAAAGTAACAGGCAAAATTACTAGAGTAGAAAAATATGGTGTCTTCGTTGAACTGAGCAAGAAAAAGACAGGGTTGGTACACGTGAAACAATTGGGTGCAGGGTATATCGAAGATCCAGCAACGTTATTCAAAGTAGGCGACATGATGAGTGTCGAGGTGACTGGTATAGATGCCGACGGCAAAATCCAACTCAAAAAGTCGGCATAAATATGCTGCTCTTTTAGTTTTTTTGTACACCATGCGTATTGTGTATGAGGTGATCAAAATGTTCTTTTTGGGGATAACAATCCTCATTGGATTGCTCTATTGGAAAGGGAGTGTACTTTTCGACGCAACATCACTAGCGACACTCAAACAACTTCTCTTACCAGGATACATTGTATTATGTGGTGTAATGATTGGCTACATGCTCTCACGTGGATGATCTCACGAAGGTCACGACACGAACACATGACTCAATACCTTTCTCTTGGGCTGTGGCCTCGGAGTAGTCGGCGCTCTTATTGTTATTTTTAGTCAGTAAGCGATGATGGGAAAACAAGGAGTATTCCTACTAAGTTGTCTCTTCTTGGCATGATGCTGAACATCAGTCATTAGTTCTTCCACACAAACTATTGCGTTTGATGGATATACTATCGAGATTCCCAATACCTTTTCACCCATCAACTCAGCATTGGTAGAAAATAAACAGATCTTGAATAAAGTCCTAAAATCATTTAAAAAGACAGTGCCCTCTTGATTTGCAAGTAATATTGTGATCTCTCGTTCATCGTTACCCCCTGAGTTAGACTATGAACAATTCTGGTCTGCGAATTCCAAAAAACTTTCGTCTTATCTCGTCAACTACCAACCAGGCGAACAACGCTTGATTTCGTTCACTTGCGGAGAGGAAACTATCAAAGGTATTCTGGTGACGTTTCAAGTAGCCAATACGTTCGTTGGTAATAGTACACCGTATTGGTTGGCACAGTATCAGTTTGTGTCTGGAAGATTTGGGTATATTATTTCATATGCAAGCGCAGATGAAAACGAACTCCAAGAGATGATCGAATGAGTAGATGATATTGCCTGTACCTGAGTACCAGCTGCCGTACTCATAGATAGTTCCACATGATCATAGGCTCACTTTTTTATTCACTCCTAGCACATGCAAGACGATAGAAATTTAGAAATTGCTCCCTACAATCCGTCAGGTCGACAAATCTTCATCAAATCCTTGATTGGATTGATAGTCGGTTTTTTTATTGCATTCTTGGTATTTATTATGTTGCTCCTGGTAGGAGGTATGCTCCAAGAGGCGCTTAGCCAAAGGATTGCTGGGACAATGGTAGTCAATCCACTGCTTCCCCTGATCTTGTTGATCATCGCGTTTGTCGGGACATTTATCGGATCGATCGTGCTAGCGGGTATTTATAATTTGCTCTACTCCGACAAATATTATGATATGGGCAAAATGTTTTCTCTCACGTTGACCATAAATATTATTATTTTCATTCTCTTCATTGGGCTGTACTTATTGTTTGCAAATAGTATAGATGAGCTGTTCTTCGTCTTGGCAATTCATGTATTCTTCACCGTCTTCGTAAGTATTTGTGCGATTGAGTTTAGTACCAACCCAAACTATGCAGCAGTACACTTGATTTGAACTGCATTTGGACTGACAACAAGTATGCTCATGTTTGCACTCTTTTACAAGATGATTGATATCAACGAAGGTAACCTTGCGAGGATATTGATTGCACTTCCACCAGTGTTAGCCTACTTCTTCATTCCACTGTGTCATGATGTGCGAGAAAAACTCTACTACAAATTCTATAGTATGTGAAATAACTTCTTCTATGTGCCTTCACTAGCAGAAGTAATGGTAGATGAAGAAGATGAAGACGAGGTAACCGTTGAAACAAATTAAAACCCTAGTGTCTATGGCAGGCAGATTCAAATCGCCGTAAATCCCCCGGCTCGTGCCTCGCCACCCCCTTTCTAAAAGGGGGAGCATCACATTGCCCTTCATGTTTTGTACTTTGCAACTTTGTTTATTTGTATATTTGATTTCATGCGTGTCTATAGTCTGGGTGCCCTCTTCAAAGTATTGATTGGTCTCCTCATAATGTGGATCCTGTATCGCTACGTGAATGTCTATCAAGATCCTGTACTTGGCTTATCATTTGGCTTCTTTGCATTGTTTATGGTGATATGGTGAGCGAGTTACTTCTTCTTTTTGATTGGCTACAAATTCTTTTCTCAAAAATCAGATCATCTCCAATCTTCATTGAGCTACAAGCTCTCCCTACTTGTTTGACTCTTCGCTATGACCAACCTGACGCTCATGGTAGTAGATAAATGGTCCCTTTTTCTTTCTCTCGTCCTCTTGATACTCTTTTTGTTGTTACAAATGGTGATTACCTACGAAAAATCCCCTAGTCGAAATCTAGAGAATTCAAGATAGAAACTCAGGTAATATACGTATGCTAAACACATAAGGATTCAATTTTTCAAAGCTTGCTCGTCTCTTATGCCAACACCAACGACTCTACCTCCTAGCGAGCCATCGCTTATTGAACTCATTGAAACACAACTCCAAGGTGTCTATGATCCAGAATTTCCCGTGATCGATATTTTCACGTTGGGGCTGATTTATGATATCACGCTCAATGAGGAGCATTCCACCATCTCTATCCTCATGACTTTCACCACGCCTGCTTGTCCTATGGGTGAGATGATTGAAGCAATGGTCGAAAACGCTATTCTCGAAGTCCTCCCTACCCGACATGTCTTGATCACTATCACCTTCGACCCAATGCGATGACCCCACATGATCAAAGATCAAGATTTGCAAAGGATGTTTGAATAAAAAAAACATTAGTAAATATCTCCCCTATTGTTAATTTCAATAATTTTGTTTCAATCAAGAGTTTTGACGAAGACAATTCTTAAAGTACCAACTCTGATTCTCCGAGTAGACTTTTGTCAGTGTATTGGTTTGATATCATATTTTTTGACATCATCACGATAGATATCTTCAATGATTATTAAAAGACGGTCTTTGTACGGAGATTTTTCAATAAACTTCAAAAAGTCTTTGACCATTACTTCTTTTTGAAATGGTCTAAAATAACTTTTGGATCTAATGGTGGGTCAAAGGTAAATGATCGAGTATCATTATTTTGTCTTTCGTATGTTTCAATATCAACAAGCACAGCAACTGGTTTATTATTGATGAAAATAACTTTTTTACCATCTTTCTTGAGTCCTTTGATATACCCACTTGCATTTTTTTTGAGGTCGGTGATAGAAATGCATGCATTTGTTAGTGTCATACGTATATAATTAGATACTAAATGTGGTACTAAATATAATGTTTTATTAGAAAATTGCAAATATTAAAAAAACTGCCGGGGAGATCCCCAGCAGTCCAAACTTCAACACTTTACCGGTAGGTACCGGTTTCTTGTAAACTCTTTGATTGCGTAGGGTGTAATCTCCCTAGGACACGATCCAGGTGCTGGATAAACTCCCAATCGATACGCCCCTGATCGTGGTCATAGCCATCAGACGTTTTTTCGACCTTCAAGACCTCTACCTTACGTAGTGCACTATCAGGTACAGCGCTACGCGTTTGCGTCAATTGCCCCGTCAAAGAAAGATCATCTGGCATGATACCCATCACCAGTTGCCTGGCCTCATCAGAGGGGAGAAATCCATGCACTACCGCATAGTGTCTCCACATAGATGGCAACCACAAATACACCCCTCGTGTTGACAACTTGGCTGTGCTCAACACGTACTCCTGAGACCCCGTCTCAGGACAGCCGGACACCCGGCACTTTGCAAATCCCATAATTTAATATAATTTTGTGTGAGACATGTCTATGTATTTATTGATCAAAGTCAAGTCTAAGCTATCTCCTTAATAAAAAAAAATGATCATAACGATCATTTCATTGTTTATAGTGGTGCATTTATGCCAGAAGGGTGCAAGGGGCAAGGTCCATGAGGAGATAATAATGTCTAGTTTATAGTGGTGCCTTTATGCCAGAATGGTGCAAGGGGGCAAAGTCCCCGTAGGGATAATGTTTCAATGTGTGGTGCCCAAGGGGGGACTCGAACCCCCAAGCCGAAGCATACGCACCTCAAGCGTACGTGTATACCAATTCCACCACCTGGGCAAAGCAATCTTTTCTTATAGAGGATTTACAATTTGACTAACAATGTGATCTCTGAGGTCAACAGTCCCGTGGCACCGGGGCGAAGTGCCGTTTACGGTGCACCACCTGGGCATGTTTACATTTTGAGACGAATGACAATCTAGTGATTTTTGGGTAAAAAGCAAGCTTTAGCCAGGAATACATGTTTCACCTTATTACTTGTTCAGCGATTCAGTTATATAAAAAAAGAGATACTTACGTATCTCTTTCATGGGCAGGGACAGGGCGTTTTATAAGAGACTATCAATTGCAGCTATTACTTCTAGAATAATATAATACGTGCGTAATTCAGAAGAATTCGGTAAGAATAATGAGGTTGCTAATGTGTATTGTATATCAGCCTTCTTGGATGCAATCTTAGCAAGTATTGCTTGCGTGCGGTCTGCGAGCTCTTGACCACTTCGTGACTTGAGGAACTGAGCAACAACTTGTTGGATCATCACCTCATGATAGGGAGTAAGGTAGACAAAATCATTTTCTACGCACTTTTCTCTCCCTTTGGCAAAACATGCCATCTTGGTACATGCACCGACTTTGCCTTCTTCTACGGTACAGGTATTACATCCATCATACCACAACGTACAGGTTGCATCAATTTCTGGTTCAACTGGGAAATCACCACATTCACCTGGATATGCTTGAGCCACGTCAGCACATGCAAGTTGACAAGGATTTCCGTATGTTTTGCCATCTGCTCCACATACAGGATCATACTGCATTGTACACATACATGTAGCCGGCTCGACAAATTCATCCGCAAGTATATATGGACATGCTGTACAGAGTCCCCCTTCGAGGGTTTGCCCATCATTGGAGAGGATAATATACTCTTTACCTTGTTCGAGGTCAGCACATGCACCTCATCGAGTACAATTTACTTCAGTCACCTCACGAGTGAGTGAGACATACTCATCTACATTTCCTTTGAGTTCCTCAAGTACGTGGAACGTGAAGGTATGTGTACCAACGTCCGATGCATCATAGCCATCTTGTGTACAGAGGATTTGCTGTGAGGCATTTGCCGTGAAATCACTATAGGAAACGGTTCCACGAAATGCAATGGGTGCACTCGTATACATATCATTGAATGTGGGCAAGGGAGTAACACATTTGAGCGCATAGGTAGAACCTAAACTCAAACAGATTACCGAAATGAGAAAAATAAGTTTTTTCATGGCGAAACAGCATATTAAAAAAAGCGTACATAGTATGTACGATTGAGTTATAGTTTGTGTGACATACTGATGCTGACATCCTAGGAAATTATAGAGGTTTGGTGATGCAAGATGAGCAGTTCTCTCCTCTATTTAGAGGATAAAATCATTGGTATCTATAAACTCTCCTGTGGTAACATCAAAGTTCAGAATCCCATCATCTGCTCCTCGAGAGATTGCTAATAGCTTTTCACCTAACTCAGTAGTATATCCATGTTCTTCAAAGGGCGTATTGATCACCACTTCACCTGCCCTGACTTTGTTGCCAGAAATATCAGTTGCAGAGCCATCTAAGATAAAAAGACGTGCTTCTTGTGCATGATGATGAGGAGAAATAGTACCTCCGTTTTTGGGTAAGGTAAATAGAAAAACATTTTTGAAATGGGGCAATGCGTCCAATACTTTCAAAAAATGGGTTTGTCAAAATATGGTGACAAGATCACGTATAAATATTCTTTTGTGAGCATCCTTGAGTCCAGGGAATCATACAACATAGTTGTTTCACAGTTCTTTGGGGACTTGCTTCCAGGGCAATTGTGCAAGCTGATTGGCTAACTCCTCTGTTTTGGTAGAAACTCCTGGGATTTCATCAAAATCACCAAAATATGCCATTTTCTCTTGTTTGGTTAGGAGCGTATGCGGAATAGCGTCCGTAGCTTGGAGATCATGCATAAGATCCTGCGCCGTATCTGGACGTACATATCCTGATGAGGAATGAGCTGATCATTTTGTCTTCTCCTTGAGATGCATTATAGCTTGTAGAATAAAGTATTTCTCATCGCCAACTACTATTTGAGCTCATTATAGACCTGTTTGAGATCTTCGCCATAGTCTGCACCTCCATTGTAGAGCTTACCAAACTTTTCTAGTCCTCTTTTGGTAAACAGTTTCTCAGGGTGTGTGACATATCTTTTGTATTCCTTGGTATACTGCATATCTGCGAATTTCTCATAACAATATGCTCGAAATCGTTCTCAAGCTTTGATAGGATCAGTCATCACTTGACCTGACGAGAAGCCAAGCTGCTGGAGAGCTGTCCTGCCTGGTCACGAATCCAATACATGATAGATGCCATACGAAAATCTTCCATGCCCAGGCTCATAGCGATACATACTGGTAGATCACTGACTACTCTCTTTCTTGGCTACTGCACACATCACTTTGGAAAGCTGCTTTTCTCCCACTTTCTCGATCAGACTTTGGACAAAAGCACCATAGCGCTTGTGGTTTTGAATCTGTGTAAGTGCTTGTGTTGTGCTACTCATCAACTCTTCGTAGGTCAATGCAGTTGCTTCACGATCCAAAGGAATAGGCACCAGTTGTCCTACTTGTAGTTTATCTGCTTGAATATTTCGTGAATGAACATTCCCGCTACTGTGTGGTTTGTAGGTACTCCCTTCTAGATATGAGAATCTCTCATCTTGTGCTAATACAGAGCGCAACTCGCCTATCGTTTGACCAGATTGTACCTGTCGATAAAAGACTCCACTCACCGGATCACGATAAAGTGTATATCCTGACACGTCCAATCTCTTCATATTTTTTGGTGCAGAGGAAAAAACTTCCTTTATTTGTTGTTGGGGAAGTGGAGTAAACTCAGCTAATGGACGTTCTTCTCAGTGTTTGATAACTGTTTTTTTTTGTTCATGTGCGGTCACTTCAGTTTTATCCTTCTTGACGTCACTAATCGGTTTTTTAGATGATAGCGTCTCTTTTTGTGAAGCACTTTTTTGCTTGGCAGTTGCTACTAGTGAACGTAGTTCATCGGGATGTGACGCTGCTTCTTTCCATGCCTTTTCATCAAGCGCTGCTACTTCCTGAAGGCTTATTTTATTGGTCTGTGTCGTGTACAACAAACTACCCGCTACCGCAGCAGCTAAGAAGAGTTTCCTGGGGGAAGGAAGTGACTGCACATCAAGCTCAGGGATATACGAGCGTAATTTACCTAGTAATGCATTGATGTATATAGGAGCATTGGTAAGCCAAGTTTCGAGCACCTCTTGGAGACGTCATTTTTTCTCTTCAGGTGAAAGGGCTTCATTCTGGAGCACTGCATCTATTTTCCATTGCCGCTGCACAAAAGTCCGCTCAATGCTGTTGCCATCTTGCACGATAGTCTCCATTACATTATGGGTGAAATCCACCACCACCGACTGCGCTGCTGGTCAAAATGCAAGTACTTGTATATGATCTACTTGTTGTTGAAGAGCCGTAATAAACTCTGTTGTATAGATGAGACTTGTATCATGTCCTGCTTTCTGAGTAAGCCGTGCATGCAAAAAATGGATGAGTTCAAGCACCGCATCTGCTCACCACGTATAGCCAGGCGTATGCATGATTCCTCGAGTCTGGAGTTGGCTATTTATCGTACGACTTTCTACTCTGTCCGTGAATTGCAGGTAATGCAAAAAATCGACTACTGCTCTCTGCGGTATCGCTTGATCTTGCTGTATGAGGTCATATGTACCACCATAGGTTGCTTCGTGCATGATATATGCTAACTCCTAAACACGCTATAAGTATAGAAGATATCTAGGTAAAATACAAAAAGAGCCTCCCTTTTGGGAAGACTCTTCTTGCTATATTTGAATAATGGTATGCCTTATTTCTTAGCTTTGGTTGCCATTTGATAGACTCACTTCTCAATGCGTTGGAAGAGCATTTTGTATTTCTGAAGGGTCAACACGATCGTATTGGGAGAAACCATCTTCTCTTTGAGGACTTCTTTTGAAATCTCTTTGATAGTCATTGCTCTATCGAATTTCTTGAGGATACGTTCGATGATATCTTTGACGCTACCACCTTCAAATCCCCACTCCTTGAGACCATAGATACCCAATCCCATATTGACGAACATGTCATTGTTTTTGACGAGTTCATTGTGGACCGTATTTACTTTGACAGACTTCTCTGGGAACCATTCAACGACTTTGGAAGCCATTTCTTGGTAATGTACAGGTTTGTTGAGTCTTCTCAAAATATAGAGAATTTTTTGCTTGATAGTCGTTGGGTTAACCTCAGTGAACGAATCCAAACCAACTTTACCATAGAAGGTAGAGATACCTTTGATTGACTTGAAGAAGTTAGTATAGAAGAGGTTGTTCTCGAGGTAAGCGATATCTTCGTATTCTGCTGAGTATTTCGTTTTGAGTTTTCCTACGAACTCGTACATATCCTCTGCTTGATCTTTTTTCTGAAAATACGTAGTGATGTATACAGACATATCGGTCAAAAGGTCTTCGAACAAGGGATCAATGTAGAAGCCTTTGTTGAGACGTTTATTTCTTTTGAGATAGTAGATATCGAAATCAGAAACGATAATCATCTTGAGCTCTTGGGCGTTGAATTTGCCGATACCTTTGTTGAATAATTTAGCCAAGAAATCATCCTCTACGAGGAAACCACCGTTGGCATCAAGTATTTTCTTCGCCTCTTCGATGACTTTGAGATATTTCTCATTGCCTATGATAAGTCTTCTGAATCTCATCAAACCTTGTGTCTCGATTTGTCTGACTCTTTCTCTCGTCAAGCCGTACTCCTCACCAATTCTCTGGAGAGGTGTTTCTTTGCCAGACGTGAGTCCGAATTTTCTAAACAAGACCAATTGTTCCTTGGGTTTGCAATATTGGAGGATGTCTTTGACATTCGTTTCCTCAAGGTTTACTTTGATCTTCTTGTCATCCATTTTAATACTGAAACCCATGGGTAGGAATTAAGAAAGGGTAAAAGGTTGAAAAACATCAAGTTGATAATCATTCGCCTTTGAATGTCAAGCCAAAGGTGGAGTTTTTTTGTGGTCTGCTCCCCAAGTGGTACATTCCGTGATATGCTTTCTCATTGGTAGCATGCATACATATGGTTAGGTATTCTTTTGTTGCAAATAGTTCTCCAAGATTACCATCGCTGCCAAGGTGTCTTCTTGTGAGGTTTTGGAATACTCTCACGTTTTGGCCTGGGCTTCGACTGATGAATATTCTTCATCTACTTTGATCACGCGAATATCTTCATTGATAAATTTGATGTTTTCCAAGAAGGCATCAATCTGTGTTTGGAATTCTTTGTGCTGCTTGGGATAGCCTATCACTACCGTGCCGATATGATATCTCTCCAAAACATCGCCAATAGAGAAAAAGAGTCCTGGATCATTCATCAAATACCCAATAGGGAAAACAATCTTGGTCTCAGGATGCGCATATGCCATACCTACGTATTGTGTCCCTCGATCAACTCAGAGAATTTGTGGAACTTTTTGATGTGCCATGATAAATAAGGTAGTAAAAAAAATTAGTTTTTTAACATCTGTACCAAAGATATTCCTCAGACGAACACAAAGAATATGCCTGCGGTCACAAACATAACGGGATACCCATACGTATCTCCAATTCGTCATTGAATAGGCAGGAGTATGGCATAAAATAAACGATGCACCATACTCATACTTGATAGCATCGTTGCTCTCAGTTTGCTCGTCGCTTGTTCATTGAGATAGTAAGTACCAAGTGGTGCTTGTATACCACGAGCAGCAAATGCTAGACACAGTCATGCGAATGCTACTATCCAAGATGAACTCACTGCCAACAGTCCATAAGCGAATATCATGGCTGCCAATAAACCAAGCCATCACCTTCTATGTCCGACCTTGGCATCATACGTATGCGCAAATAGCCCTCCTCACGCAGTACACAACTTTGCGCCTGCTCGTAGCACACCAAACCAAGCCACGGGGGCACCCAAGGTAGCAAGCCATTGTTGTTGAGATCGCACGAGCGCATACGAACAATATGACAAAATTCCTGTGAAAAGAATAAATCGCAACATACGTGTATTGGTTTTGAGATGAGTTACCATTGCATTCAAGTCACCCATCATATGATAGGTATGGTGTACATGTTCAGGCGCTCTAATTTCTTGCAGTGAAAATGCTACAGGAAGCGTCAGTGCTACCATACCAGCACTCATCAATCGCAACCCATCAAACCCATAGAGATGTCAGAGAAATCATCACGCCACACCTCCTATCACCGCAGCTATATCACCTGCGAATCAAATTCTTCCTTCTCGTTTCTTGGCAGCAGTTGCCTTGCCTGCTTGGTCCAAGGTATCGTACAGCAATGCACTATCACTCCCTGACACACACGCCCAACCAAGTGCCAAAATAAGTTCTGCTATCAAAAACGTTCCGAAATCATTCCCCCATCGGTAGGCCACATATCAGAGGATAATCACGATATGTCCTATAATCAACGAGGTTTTCCTTCCCCACCTATCACTGATATATCCCGTAGGTATTTCGAGACTCAGTAACGCTATGGAGAAACAAGATTGCAACAATGAAATCTGCGTCAACGTCAATCCGTTTTCGGTGAAAAACAAAGCTATCACCGGTATGATAAACATTACATTCCTGCAAAGCTTCATGAAGGCTATCTTCCACGTATTTTTCTGTCGTCGCTGAGTGGGTAAGATCATATCTGGGCCATAAAACAAATCAAAAACGTCGTCCTCATTTGCATTTTCAGTTTGCACCACTATACATATGTATACGATACATACAAGACTTCCTTATGACAACTACTCCTCTTTCACTCAAGCAACTCCTCAAGACAACCGATAAGTTCGTCAATATTTTGGCGAGCGAACATATCACTACAGCAGATGATCTCTTGCGATACTTTCCGAGGACCTACGAAGATAGAAGGCATCTCAGCACCGTTGCTACCCTAACCTTCGATGAGACGCTCCAAACCGTCAAAGTCCAAGTGATCAAAAAATCCTTGATCAGAACGCCGACCTGAAAAAAACTTTCTGAAATTCATCTCCAAGACGAAGCGGGCGGACAGTGCAAAATCTCTGGGATCAATACCACCTATCTGCTCAGACAACTCGAAACCAAAAAACGATATTACATCATCGGTAAACCACAATACACGTGAGGCAAAGTAGTCTTTTGGCATCCCGATATTGTGCCCGCAGATGATGAGGCAACCGTAGAACGATCTATCGGTAAAATTTTCCCGATCTATCCAAGCCTCCAGGGTATCAGCGCTGCACGATTTGCCAAAAAGATTTTGCGTATCTTGCCTCAGCTCATAGATAGCGTCCAAGAGACCTTGCCCGACAGTTTGCTCAAAAAATATGATCTCGTCGATGTGCGCACGATGATGCGTTGTCTCCATAGTCCTGATGATCGAGCCACCTTGGACAAAGCCAAAGAACGTATGTTTTTTGAAAGACTCCTTCGCATCCAAATTTCATCACAACTCGCCAAACGTGACTATCAACAAACACACATCATAGAGAAACCGGATTGGTCCGTCATCACGCAATTTATCGAGACACTGCCCTATACTCTCACCCACGCGCAAAAAAAAGTCCTCAAAGAAATCATCGATGACACAACGACCTGACGCTCTATGCTGAGACTCCTCCAAGGAGATGTAGGTAGTGGAAAAACGGTCGTCGCGACTGCAGTTGCACGATACTTCATCAAAAAACAACATGCGCAAGTTGCGTTTTTGGCACCTATCGAAGTACTCGCACTCCAGCATTATCAGACTCTCGCTAAGTTGTTGCTCCCCTTGTGAATACGCCTGTGACTTCTCACGTGATCTACACCTCCTGCGGAGAAAAAACGCATCAAACAAGCCCTAGCGCAAGGATCCATAGATATCATCATCGGTACGCATGCACTCCTCCAAGATGACATCGCATTCCACAATTTGCAGTTCGTCATCATCGATGAACAACATAAATTTGGCGTCAAACAAAGAGCATTTTTTCAGCAATTTGGATCACCACATATTATACAGATGACCGCGACACCGATCCCAAGGTCGCTTGCGTTGGTCTATTTCGGGGAGTTTGCCGTGAGCGTGATTGACGAGATGCCCGCCGGCAGGAAACCCATTACTACCAAGATAATCAATCACAGCGAATTTCTCAAACTCAAACCTTGGCTGTTGAATAAAATCGCCCAACAACAGCAAGTGTTTATTATTACGCCACTGATTGAAGAAAGTGATAAGCTCGATGAAGTAAGTAATGCACAGCAGGTCTATCAAGATGTCGTTGGACTCTATCCTGAACTCGCTGGCAAGATATGACTTCTGCACGGCAGAATCAAAGCCGACGAAAAAACAAAAACGATGCAAGATTTCAAGGACGGCAAACTCGTCATCCTCGTCTCGACGACGGTCATCGAAGTCGGTATCGACGTCCCCCAAGCGACGACGATGATCATCCAAAACGCAGAACGTTTCGGCCTCGCACAATTACATCAGTTGCGTTGAAGAGTCGGAAGATCTGATCTCCAGTCGTATTGTTTTTTGCAAACCAAACACAAATCGTGAGAAGCCTACGCGAGACTCCGTCACCTCGAACAACAGCACAGTGGACACGTGCTCGCACAGCTTGATCTCGAAGCACGTGGCAGTGGTGAACTCCTCGGTATCAGACAATCTGGTATCACCGACCTCCCACTCTCTATCATCAACGATACCGCCTTTGTCGAAAAAACACAGCATGCTGCGCTCGATCTCCTCGAGCATCATCCCGATATGATTTCTCCATTCATCTCTAATGATTTGCAAGAGAGTTTAGATGGGATGATGGTGTAATATTCGTCATTCTGAGCGCAGCGAAGAATCCAGGAAAAGTTGAAGGTTGAAAATGGAAAGTGGAAATGCATTTTCTCATTATTTTATCTCTTATTTTCTTCCCCTGCCGGGGGGCCTCCTTTTTGGCATGATCCAAAAAGTAGCAAAAAAATCTAGGCAACGCAGGTCTTCCGTAGTGATACAAATCACCTATCTCCTGCAAAGCAACCTCACTCCCAGAGGGTCCCCGTGAGGTTGCTTATGTCAGTGATGCTTTGTGCGTTATTTATGAAATTCCCAGACTTGTGCGTTGCCGATCAAAAGTAATTACCCACTCACCGGATAGAAATTCCCAAACGTATCAATCAATCCTCGCGAGCCATCCTGAAGTTGGACTTTGGCGATTCATCCGCAGAAATCTGAGGCAGCAGTAATGATCATAGATCCAGGAAATTTGAGTTGTTTTCAGTGTTTATCAAAAAATCTTGTACGAAATTCTGGATATCATTGCTCGCCAAATCTTGCTGGATGCATTTTGGTTTTGTACTCTACTCTCGTGAAACCACAAGAAAATGGATGTGCTTGATCAATATAATATTTCTTTCTGCGATTGTTACTTATTGCATTCGGATAAATTTTCTGAAAATACTCATCTGGTCTAAAAACAATTTTCCCCTGTTGGTTAATGAAATAGTACGCCCCATCTTTGCGTACGGCACATACTCACTCACTGAAATCAGAAACTCGATCATACTCACAAGGAATAACTTCTTTACCCGTTTTGTCGATGAAGCCGTAGGTTCGTGATCGTGCAGTTTCATTTTTTGTACATCGCGCTAGTCCTTCATGAAATTCTCCAACTTTTTTGTACTCATTTACTGAGAAAGAAAGTTGTTCGTCTAAGTTGATATCAATAAAAGTAATAGTTTTGTTGGTAGAATTTTGCTCACGTATCCATCCATCCGAAACTCAGGAAAGTATAACATCTGAGTCTTTATAATATATAGTTCCTGGATGATGTTTGCCTCGTCTGCAAATTTCATGTCTACTTCATTTTCTAAGCACAAAACAATCATTTGCCACCTCTCAGATAATCTCTCCATCATCTTTATGACCTTCTTTGACGAAAACCCTGATAAAGTCTTTGTAAATGCTCAGTTTCTGGTATCACGTATATGCTTTCTCACGAGTAGTAACATACTCGCCTGTAGCTATGACTGATTCATTATCAAAGTGAATACTCCTGTCATCGATACTTGTTCATACTCGTTCTCTGTCAGGACTAGGAATGTTGACCCTTTCTCTTTCATTTATTTCTTCTCGCAACTGTCGATACACATTCCCATACGAATCAATTTGGACGGTATCATACGACTCTCACTTCAATTTCTCCGTCATACACTTCATCAATATCCACATACCGTCTTTATCGGCTTTAAGGGTGTCGAGTCAGACTTTTTTGATGAGTGATTTGAGATCAAGGTGATCTTTGAAACTATCTCTACTGCGAATATGTCGCAGGACCCATTCTTTGGTCAGATGCTCGACGCATCGGTCTCGTCATCTTGTCTCTAGGAAAAATGGAAATGGAAAGTTCGTGCTATTCCATGCCAAGATTTGTGCAACTTCGGGACAGACTTTTTGTACATCGAAATTATATATTTCTTGCAAGGATCTTTGTCGCTGCGTGTTTGCTACAGTATATTTGAATGAGTCAGCAATACTCAAATCTCCAAGACTATCTGAGATTTTGGGAGCATCTTCTCTCGCATCAACTATATAATGTAAGAGCATAAAATAATCTTGCAACTTCTTGGGATCATGTTGAATCACATTTCGTAGTTCTCATAACTTTTGCATATGTTCAACATCTCCTGTGTAGTAAAGTTCTGCAGGGATCACATTATCAATCACATTCGCCATCTTATCACGATGCATAGTGGAAATCGCATGGTGCATAAATGCAAAATTTTTCCATGCATACGATAGATCAGGCTCTTTGTGCTTACTAATTTCAAGGAGCTGATCAATCATTTCTACAAACTTCTCTAGGGGTGGATAGATACGATGTAGATCAGCATTGAGTTCAATACTCGTGTATGATTTCATGATAGTTCTCAATAATTTCTTGGTGCCTGATCCATTTTTCCCAGGAGGAATCTCGAAAAATAAACTCGCAAATTCTTGTTTGAGTCTCATAAGTTCTGCCTCGTGAATTTTCCTGACATTGATACCACTTCACAAGATCATGATGATTCACATTTTGAGGACGATATCCTGTCTCGCGATCGGGTCAGTCACGGTGGTCGATGTTTGCATCAGATCGCTGATCATTTGCATGAAGTCACTGATCTCTAGGTCTCTACGTGCTTGGATCTCTGTATCTATCGTGATCAACTGTTGGTAGTACTCGGGGGAGAAACAAGGAGAAATTGCGTGTTCTTCAATCAAGGTATTGAATGCTATGACATACATTTTGTTGCCACAAGATTGTTCGAGCTGATCGATGGCATCTTTTTTTTGCTCGAAGGTCAGTTGCTCGTTGGTGATAGTTTGGGAAATTTGGGTGGTGAGCAAACGTTGTTTTTCTTGTTCGTTGACTGCTTCATCATAGAGCTCAGAAAAAGACTTTCCCGTGGTCAGTGACTCCAAAAGTTGTCTACTCGTATGTGCTCCCTGTTCATCTCTCTCCGCGTGTTCATCGTATTTTTCAGTTGCATGAAAAACCTCTAGCGCCTGTTTTTGGAGTTGAGTTTGTTGTTCTTGTATATCTTGAAAAAGTGATGCATCATTGGATATGTTATGAGACTTGGTTGGTAGCTTAGACATCGATGAAGTAAAAAATAAACTTTCTACTTATACTTCTTATGCTTCACCAATCTATATACCTCCTCGATACCGAGTTGTCCTTGAATCATTTTGAAGACAGCGTCTCTTTCGAGGTTGACCATTCATTTTTCTTCGAGGGCGTATTTTTCTACTGCGAGTGCTCTTTCACCATCGAGGAGCATGGTCTTAATTTCTTCGTCGAACTCAAGCATCTCATACAAACCAACTCTTCATTTATATGCATCGAGGCCCTTATCTGGATCAGGTCAAATTGCCATGCCGTCAGAGATAAACCATTCTAGTTGTTTGCTCGTGATGTTTCTCATACGTGTTTCTCTTTCGAGTGCATCTGGTTTCATCGTCAAAATGGACTGTCTCGCTGATTCGAAAAGTTCAGGAAATTTATCTTTGACGTTCATTTCAATTTTTGCATCGTCACGGATTTTTCTTCACAATCTTTGTGCGACGATCACATTGAACGTACCCGTAATCATATATGGCTGAGCGCCGAAGTTCATCACTCTCGTAATAGTTTCAGTTGCTGAATTCGTATGCACCGTAGAGAATACCAAATGTCCCGTCATCGCTGCTTCCATCGCTGTGGAAAGTGTCTCGAAATCACGAATCTCTCACACCATGATAATATCCGGATCTTGTCTCAGTGCAGCTCTCAAACCTTGTGCAAACGTAAACCCAATATCAGCCCTCACTTGTGACTGATTGAGTCCTGCTACCTTGATTTCTACCGGATCTTCATAGGTCGTAATATTTACTTCAACCGTATTCAAAATATCCAACGCAGCGTACAACGTCGTTGTTTTACCCGAACCCGTCGGTCACGTAACTACGATAATCCCATTCGGGAAATCAATATTTCTGGCTATAATTTCTCCATTGATTCATTCAATACCCAAGACGCTCAACGGCGGAGTCTTTTTAGACTTATCTACCAACCTCATTACTAATTTTTCACCCCAAACGGTCGGGATCGTATTCGCACGCAGATCAAGTTCTTTGCCGGTCAATGTTGCAGTAGATACACGGGCATCCTGTGGCAATCTCTTTTCATCGGGGCGCATCTGTCAGGATTCAATCTTAAATTTCGCAATTACGTTATCGTGCAAACGTGCTGGATACTGAATCAGCTCACGCAAGACACCATCAATTCTTAGTCTAATTCTGCTCATATCCTTGCCTGGCTCAATATGAATATCCGAACATCCCGCTTCTGTAGCAATCGTCAACAAATTATCAAAAACACTGATGATATCTCTTTCATCAATCGCTTTTTGCATACCTCCCAGATACTGTTCTAAGGCTGGGTTGTCGGTAAAAATACTCATACGTGGGTCACAGGTGAACAATAAAAAGTTTTCTGCCTAGTAAGTATAGGGAAAATAAGGGGTTCTGTCAAAAAATGACTCACCATTTCAACAGTGCAGTATGAGACATGAATTTGGCTAGAAATAGCCACAAATGAGCCAAAAGACCTCATTTCTGACTCACCTGGAGGACATTTGATTGGCTCAAAAAAAATATGTCAAAAAAGCCATTATCCTCTTCGACTTGGTCGAAGACGCGAAAATTGTTTGATCGAAGAGAATTTTTTGATGCAAACCGTAATGCAAGTATCTGTTTTTTTCTTCGAATACCTCCGTATCGAGTTGCTACAAAGAAATAATTTCCTGATAGGTAGCAATAAACTTCGTAATACGATAATCGATCATTGCTTGAGAGGTTTTGATAGGAGCAATGAGATGAATACCTTCGAGAGTTCTACAACGAGAGAGTGCAACATACAACTGCCCTTTTTCAAAGATGCCTGATGCATCGAAAATGACTTGATCATAGGTCTTTCACTGACTTTTGTGAATAGTGGTCGACCAACAAAGTTTCAACGGGAGCTGAGTAAATGAGCCTACAGCTTCACTGGTAAGTACTTTCTTCTTTTGATCGTAGATATACTGACGTACTTTCCATTCATGTGGTGCTACTATCACCTCGTCACCGCCAAAAATTTTTACCGTCACACTTGATTCCTCTTCATCAATTGCAGTCACTACTCATAATGTGCCATTTACTCGTTCTCCACCTGACGTATCATTGGCAACGAACATGACTTGCGCGCCAATCTTGAGTTGGAGTTGTTGTGCGGTCGGAAAGTTTTTTTGTTCGAAACGTCCTGAGACATTCGCCCCAAAAGTTCGTGTATCTCCGGGAAGACGATCAAGTTCTTGTTGATTTATTTGCTCGGCAGTTGCATTTTTGGCAACGAGGTAGAGAGATCCCAAAGGGACCTTCTGAGGTGCTTTCTTGACCTGTGCATTGAGTGTTTTGAGTTCAGCTTCTTGAATTGTTTTGTTTCTAATTTTATTGAGAATATCCAAAAAATGTTGATCTTGTTGTCTATAGACTACTTCCAATTCTATGAATTGCATCTGCCACTCTGGACGTGCACATACCTTTGCATCAAAAAAATACGGCGAAGGATAGACGTGTTGAAAATAGGCTCTCTCCGTGCTCGTCACGATCGGCGGGAGTTGGTAAAGATCTCCAACAAAAACCATTTGTATGCCACCAAAGGGAAGATCTACACCCTTAGCGGTCTGTAAAAAAATATCGATACAGTCGAAAAGGTCAGCTCTCACCATTGAAATTTCGTCTATGATAATCATATCAATTGCATCAATGAGATCATCTTTGCGGAATTTGGTGCCTGATTTTCTCGCTTCTTCGGGCGTCACCGTAGTGCTGAATTTACAAAAACTATGAATAGTTTGTCCACCTACATTGAGTGCGGCAACTCCCGTAGGAGCAAGCACCACCACTTCTTTGGTGGTGGTTTGCAAAAAATGCGTCAATAAGGTAGACTTACCCGTTCCTGCTCTTCACGTCAAAAAAAGATGCTCAGAGGTCTCTTGCATAATACGTAATGCTTCGCGCGCTAAGGGATCAAACGTACGTTTCATACAAGTATTCACCGGAAGAATAAAATGTCATTATTTGGCAAATGCGTTGTATGCTCTATGTAAGAGCAAGATCAGCTCGTATCTCGTAATGAGATAATTGAGATAGGGAGATGAGACTTGTTTGGTCAATCACAATTGTCTCGCTTGTTGCATATAGGGTTCTCGATATGGCGTAGTACGAGTAAACTCTACACCAGGATACAGTCCTCTCACCAAAGCGGTGACTGCATTTGCTTTGGAAATATACTCTTCAGGATAATATAATCACTCATGGCCTTGAAAAAAACCATAGCCACACACCAGCTCAATGAGTTGTTGTTGTTTCTCTGGGTAATCAGCAACATCAGGGAATTGACAGACCAACCATTGCGTAGGAACTAACTCCAATTGCTGTGCTAATGCTACATACCATTGTGTCGCCTCTGCTCTCGTGATCATCCCAAAAGGATATGCTTTGGTTTGTTCCATCTGCTCAAATCAGGCCTGCTCTGCCCATGCTAAGGCAACATCAAATTCTCTATCTTCAAATAACTGTCCATACGTTGCCCACCACACCAATGGCCACAATCATATCATAATTGTTGCAACGAGTGCAATAAACTGTCTTCGAGAACGCATACGGTGCGCTCAGAAAAATAAAAGAGAGGTGAAACCACTAGCATTTTGTCTGCGGATCACTAGCTTGCTACCAGACTACTCTATAGTTTTGTGGTTCAAATACAAGTATCCTCTTAGCCTTTTTTCCCATGCATACCTACGCCCAACGAGAATGACTCATCACTACGTTTGCACGCTACAATGCGCAAATAAATCTTTCTGCCATCAGAGATCCACAAGCAATTTATGAAAAACAAGTCTTGGATAGTCTCAAACTCACTGAATTTGTCAATCTTGCAACACTCGCACTTCCACGTTTGCAAGAGCGCATCATTGCAGATCTCGGTACGTGAGGAGGCTTTCCGCTCCTACCACTGGCGATGAGCTATCCAGACATACCTTTTGTCGGGATCGATGCGAGAGCCAAGAAACTCAACGCAATAGACGCTATGGCCAAAGAACTAGGTATACATAATATAAGTACCCTACGATGTAGAGCCGAAGACTGTCGCGAACGTTTCCCCATCATCACTGCGAGAGCGGTAGCCTATAGTACGCAACTCATCACCTGGCTATCGCCACTCCTGGTCCCCTGAGGACATGCATTCTTGTATAAACTCGCTACCACCGAAGAAGAAACAGATCTCAAAAAAGCCTGCAACATCCATCGTTTTGACTTGATGGACACATTCTCATGTGGAGAAGACCGTATCATCTATCATGTCAGAAAAAGAGGGGCAATCAAGTAGGGAAACAAATCCAAAAAAACTACTAGAAAACAGCTGGCAAATACCTACAATACCCTTTGTTTATCCTTTCTTTGGTATCGTGGCACGCAAAAGAACCCGTAGGAGCTCTCATATTGTCTTAGACAGACTCAAAGTAGCAGGCATACTGATTGCTTTCTGAGGCTTATTCTTTTTCACGTTATTTATGGCGCACCAGTCGCCTATTTTTTCTGCGCTCTCCTATCCTACCTATCAACTGTTTGGCGAAAAATGATCAATCATCTTCTTTGCACTGTTGACTATGATTGGTATTATAATGTTGATCAGAGCTGATCGATACAATAGATGGCTCTTCAAATTTGGGTTCCTCATTATGTTGATAGTGTGTGGTGTCCTCAACTTCCCTGTGTTGGAAATTGGATTTGACGAAGGGATCAATGGAACACTCCTCAAACTGATCTGAGCAAATGGTGGACGGCTGGGCTATTTGTGACTACGAGGCATGAATTTATTACTTGGTGGTGAGGTCAAAGCGGTCAAAATAATTTTTATCGCTGCGAGCATTTTGTTGGTGGTGTTGATTGGTATCTATTACAAACTCAAGCTTCCAAGTCTCCCTGCAGTACAGTTTGCTGGCATGAAAGAACGTATTGCTAGTGCCGCGAGTAGCGTCACCTCATCCAAGAGTACGCGTACTATCGTGAGCAAATGAGGCAAGAAAACCATAACAACCGATGACGAAGAAATAGAAGAAGAGGAAGAAGAAGTAGCTGAGAAATCAGCTTCTCCCTCACCTACTCTCCTCAAATCACTGCTCAAAGAAAAAATTTCCAAAGCCGTTGTCAAAAAAGAAGACGAACATACCTTGAGACAAATTCATGTCACGTTTCCCAAGGATAAACCTACGTTCGCGCTCACCTTACTGGATGAGGCACCTGTGATGGACCAACCGGTCGATGAAGAATGGTTGTATGAGAAAGCAGAGAATATCAAAAATAAACTCCTTGAGTTTGATATAGAAGTAGAAATTGAATGAGTGAATGTATGACCTACCGTCATGCAAATCAAAATCAAACCACAAGCTGGTATCAAAATTTCCAAAATTGAAAATCTCCAGAAGGATCTCGCTCTCGCTCTCAAAACGAAGTCTCTCAGAATTTTGGCACCTATCCCCGGCACCGACAGTGTAGGTATTGAAATACCAAATCCCAAGCCACAACTTGTGAGTCTCAGAGAAGTATTGGGTGGCGTCACCTTCGCCAAAGCAATGCAAAGTGGGTTTACCAATCTCACGGTAGGTAAATGAATTGATGGTGCACACGTAGTGAAACCATTGGAAGACATGCCACATCTCCTCATCGCAGGTGCTACAGGATCCGGTAAATCTATTAGTGTGAATGATTACATCATTGCGTTGATGTACCAAAATACCCCTTCTGAACTCAAGTTTATCATGGTAGATCCCAAGCAAGTTGAGTTGAGTATCTATGAAGGCATTCCGTATTTGCTTTCACCGATTATCACACAAGCGGACAAAGCAGTCAAAGTGCTCAGATGGGCGGTCGATTTCATGGAAGAGAGATACAAGAAACTCAAAGAAACCAAAGTACGTAACCTAGCAGAATATAACCAAAAAGTAGACGAGAAAGATGCGTTCTATCGTCTCGTGATTATCATTGATGAGCTCGCTGACTTGATGATGAGCGGAAATAAGAAGGATACCGAAAACTATATCACCCGTATCGCTCAGAAAGCACGTGCTGTTGGTATACATTTGATCCTCGCAACGCAAAGACCGAGCGTAAATGTCATTACCGGATTGATCAAAGCCAATGTACCAACGAGAATTGCGCATAGCGTCGTCTCGCAAATTGATAGTAGAACGATCCTCGATATGAAAGGCGCAGAAGACTTAGTCGGCAAGGGTGATCTTCTCTACACCGATCCCAAAAATAATTTCCCTATGAGGGTGCAAGCTCCCTATATTTCTACCATCGAAACTGAACACGTCGTCAAAGCCATCAAAGAAAAATATATGCAAAACCTCACCGAAGAAGCCATCTATCATCCAGAGATTATACGTATCCTCGAAGCCAAAGCGGACAGCTATGAAGGCACGGAGATGAGCTGAGATGACGAAGACCTCATGCAACAAGCCATAGAAATTATAGCGAGCACAGGCAAAGCATCCGCTACGCTCCTCCAAAGGAAACTCGGTATCGGTTTCCCACGCGCTGCGAGACTTATCGACCAACTCGAAGAAAGAGGTGTCGTTGGACCCCAAGAAGGAGCAAAACCGAGAGAGGTGTTGATGTAATTACATGTATGAACATAAATAATGTTCCGAACCCACAAGGGTATTTAACTCGCTAGACCCTATGGGTCTAGCATAGTTAGATCAATCATTCAAATTTTACTACATAAAATTTTCATGTAGATCTAAATAAAAACCCGAGGCATGCCTCGGGTTTGTTAATTAAAGTTCCTTGGCAATGTGCACGATAAATTGCACACCAACTGACGCCTTGAATTCATCAATTGGCGAACCAATCTGAAGTCGTACTATGCAATAGATGCTCTCACTTGATCCAATGGCTACTTGCGGACCTACACTTACAAATGAACTCTTGGTTTTGAGTGAGTACTCACCGTATGCAGACACACCAATGGGGAATTTACCTTCTATCAGTTCGCATCCTTGCATACCATAAAACGATTCTTCAATCAGGTCGACACCAATAGCGTTGTGCCAACGCCCCAATTTACGCTGGAGTTCAACTTCCGCAGAGAACACATCTTCTGAATCATGCTCTTTACCACTATGGTCCTTGAGCATATATGCGTGGAGCATTTTGGGAGCAGCTACTATTGACCAAGTAGCTTGATGCTTAGTGTGTGATGAAGTCATTGAAGAAAGTGGCTCATCAATTTTGATCACAGACGCCTCCTGTGCTCGGAGAGAGCACAACGTGAAGAAGAACAAGTTACCAATAATGTAGCAAGATTTTAAATTCATAAAATTTTTTGTTTGTTTGTGTCTTTCTACTTATCTTGATCCAAATACCAATAGGAAATTGCCATAAACTCATTGCTTTATGAGGTCCAACTCTCCCCTGGTGCGAGGATGAGGGGTTGTGCAGACGTTTTGGAACGAATCAATTCTGCGAATTGCAGTGTATCAGCATTGATTTTGGGTCGTGTGTTGTAATGCATAGGAATCACCTGCTTGGGTGCGATCATCTGCGTGGCAAGTGTTGCATCATCAATATCCATCGTGTAGATATCTCAGATAGGAAGAAGTGCAACATCTACCTCATATGGTGCAAGGAGTTCGAAATCCTTGGTCAACGCACTATCCCCTGCATGGTAGATTTTCTTGCCACCTCGTGTGCATAAAATACCCGCTGGCCACGTACTCAATCCACTTTCCATGATGCCACCATCATGCACCGCAGTGAAAAATTTAGCCGTCAGGTCACGTCACGCATCACGATACGTTCCGCCGATACCAAATCAGTGAACATTTGTCGCTCACTGTGCTGTCAGATACTTCGCCAATCCATAGACCGTCACGATCTGACAATCAGGAAACATCTTTTGTATTTCGAGTGTATCTCCCACATGATCTGCATGCCCATGCGTAATGAAAATGTGCGTTATATTTTTTTCGGACAGACGATCAAGCGTCAACGTACACACCGGATTGTGCGTGATAAACGGGTCTAAAAGCAGACTTTCAGCACCGTTATTGATTTCTATGAATGAGTGACCGTGGAAGGTAAGCGTGAGCATAGGGAGAAAAAGGAAACGTAAAAAATAAGACAATCTATATAGGAAAAGTTTATAGTCTGTAGTATAATGGTAGAAGAACTATGTTTTTCTCAAAATCTATCTTCTCAATATTACTATATTCAAAGCGAACATCATTTTCGTCAATTCAACTCGACTTTGGTATCAACTTAAGCAAGTATTTTTGATTATGACCAATATATGCTGAGTTTTCCTTATGAGGGTTAAAAATCTCAAGGAAAAGATTATTTGCGTTTGAAGCATTCTTAGTCATCTGTCTTTCAATGTTTCATACGTGAAGTGCTACAAAAAGCTCTGAATTAATGTCTTTATATGTATCACTCAAAATAGCGAGCTCACTACCGATCTTTCTTATAACAAATTTAATGAATCTGTAGTTTCATCATCATGAACGACTTAAAATTTTCTTTAGTTCTGATCTTAATATATCTTGAAAAACAACATCACTGGAATGAAACGCTTCTGTTATAAACCCATTAATTCAATCAAGCAAGAAACCATTTGGAAAAATAAAGTAGTTGTCTACGCATTTCAAATAAGCATTCATATTCGAATTCCAATCATGCTGAGACACTAAGACAATAGGAACAATAGTAACTGACTGATTTGGAAGTTTGTGCTTTGGAAGTTTGTGCTTTAAAAAATATGACAAGGTTTCTAGAAAATTGAGTCACTCCTCTCAGGCACGATCAACATCTTCCAAAATAACATAAATCCTTTTATGTTCGGTTTTCTCAAGCAAACCAATAGCCAAATTCTCTAACTGTATAACCCTCGTTAATGCTAGATCCTTTGGTGTCACATCTGTTAGTTTTTCCAAAACTCTCTCAAAAAGTAAAAGTCAGATCCCAAGTATCGTTCCACTGAAGTAATTTTTACCATATTTGGGGCCATGGACGACATCAACTAAAAACGCTAGGACAGCTATTACGAATAATGTCCATTTTACTCTTTTTATTCGTTCTTTATCTCCTCACTCAATTTTTCTTATAATCACCTCCGCCTTGGATCATGTAAGTTTTTCATGTAACTCTATAATAAATCATTCCCGTAGCTCTTTTCTTTCAGGGTATCTCCATGCATCAAATTGGATCCACTTTTCTCATTTACTTAGTTTTTCTACTTTATTAATTAGCGTGGACTTTCACACTCATGCTTCGCCTACAACTGCAAATAGTTGGGGTTTATTTATTTTTCTTATTTTTTCATATAAATCCTTAGCTAAACTTTCATAGTGTGGAAAATCGCCACCTGAACTCTCTTCAAGATACTCTAAATTGATGAATGGTTTATTTTTCTTTGGCATAAACTACACTAGATTTGCTAAATGCAATGATAGTGTAATCAGAAATTCAGCAAAAACAACAGCTTAATACAACACGCTCTTCTGTTGCAAAAACTTATTAATCACTCCTTCCAACTCCTGCGGTGAAAATCAACTTCATGCGTTTCTACAACCACCAATAGTGTCTGATCATCACCAGATATTTCCCTCTTCGAGATCGTTGAGGTGGCGCATGATTGCTTCGAGCGGGAAAGGAACAAACGGAGATCTTTTGCCAATAGAATAGTAATACTTTCCATCGCCTTCGTAGAGATATGAAACGAAAGCATTGATGTTGTCGATTGCTAATTGTGTCCTGGCATTGCTCCCAAACTCTTGGATGAGTGATCGTCCTGTTCCTCCACCCAACACAAAATAGTTGGTGTCTGAGGAAATTTCCTGTGCATTGCCTTGCGTATATTGTTCAATTCTGTCACCCATCGTCATGATAAGTTCGTGCATCGTCTCTGCGGACATATCTTTGAGTATGCCTGTTTGTCTTGCTTCCGTATAGGGTGCAAATACTCGGTTGAGTTGTTTGATTCTCGCACTTTGTAGATCCATAGGATAGATGCCTGCTGTTGTATCGAGCTTGTCTTGAATAGCAATCAACGCGCTAATCGCTGGCTCGTTTTTGTTTTTCACAATTCTCGGCCAGTTGAGTAACATCCACGCAGCAAGCGTACTATCTTGATCAGGGTCATTGACGTAGATGTTTGCTTGGGGTGTACCATTGATAGATAAACAATCTATCAGGCCACCTTTGATTGCCATGAGCACTTGCTCTGCAGTACATCTCGTCATCAATCTATTCACGTCCTCGTGATGATTGAAATTGAAATGTTTGGAGTTGAGGTCCCAACGGGGTGCTCCACCAACATACCCATCGAGCGCAATGGAGTTGCTTGGGTTTTCCTGCATAAATTGTTCTCGTGATTTACTCACTCTCGGTTCAACAATTAATTTCATAGACAATACCACAATAAAAAAAGAATCCCACACGAGGTGGGATATCAGCTTACTCTTCTCTTCTTTGTACCATCAGTCCAAAGCACGCCATCAAGGCGAAACCTATAGTGTAGAGCCGATCTTGGAAACGAATATAACCTCCAGAATGAGGAAGGTTTTTGGGATCGGTGTTGGGAGTAGCGCCATCTGGATTATTTCTCGCGATGAGTTGATCTCTAATAGAAGCGCCAGGTTTTTTTTGTGCAAGTTGTCTGGGCTGTGTATCGTCGTCCTCGGGTCATACATTCAAGAGACTTCACGGAAGTGGATTACCATTTCCATCATCTGTTGGTTGATCAGAAGCATCATCACCAAATCCTGCTTCTGTATAGCAGTTGTAATTACAACCATCATCGTTGCTATTGTTGCCATCATCACACTCCTCACTTTCTCTGACTACTCCATCTCCACAATAGTTACTGACTCTTGTATTACCTCCTTTGAGTCCACCAGGACACTCTTGATTGCAGAGGAAAGTACAGTGTTCGGTGAGATAGTCATATCCTTCACATTCACCTACACACGCGAAATAGTTTTCACACAACGTCGGTACAAATGCCAAACGATCTCCGAAACTCGTCTCTGTCTCACATACATTGACGCATGCGCTGTAGGCATTATCGGTAGTTTTGAGACTACACGCAGTTTCACAGTCTTGGTACGGAATCATACTCTCCGGTAATTTACACTGTGCTACTGCTTGCTCATGACGTCGCTCAGCAGTCTGTGCTGGATACAAAACAACAAATGCTTCTGCTATCGTTGCATACTCTTCTTCAGTGCAGCTTCCTGAGTCATACGCAAACGCTGGAGGATACGCATATCCTTGGCAAGTTTCACACTCACCTGCTTGGTAATCACAATCATAATACGAAAGATAATTTTCACACATTGGTGCTAGCGCGAATACGCTAAACGTAGTCAAAGCTCATATCGCTACTCCAATGATTTCAAGGTATCTACGCATTTTTGCAAATGAAAAAATAAAGAGAGAACTACTTACTCATATATATTTATCAAAGAAAGTCAAATAGAAAACTGATGGTTCTGCTAGCACGAAATTTCTATTAAAAAACGTGTATTGATGTGTCTTTATGCTCCAATATTTGCTTATTTGCATTTTGGGTATTTGATTATTTGCTCTCCCCCTCTAGCAGTTTCCCTATATCTGCTTTGATCATTTCTGCTTGGGAGTACTGATAGATGATGTTGCCAGCTGGGTCTAATAATAATGCTCTCACGCGGTCTCCTTTCCACAAGGCTGATGCGTAGTCAGCAAACGGACACGGACATTGCGTACACTTACCTGCTTTGATAAAGGGGTTTTTCTCATTCTTCTTGGGGTCTCTGGAGGGAAGTTCGGGGCATCCGTCATCGTCCTCTTTGCCATCTTTGTGTTCTGGGATACCTGGACAGCCGTCTTCTTTGTCTGGCAGTCAATCGCCATCACTATCTTTGTCACCCGCATCTCCACCATCTCCGTCGCCGTCTCAATCCCCGTCTCCTCAGTCATCATCGCCATCACCTTTATCGTCTGGTTGTTTGGGATTCGCATCATCACTATCACAACCTGATCCATAGCCATCTTGGTCGTTATCTACTTGCTCTGGGTTGTGCACAAAAGGACAATTATCTCAACTTCCCGTTTTGCGTACATAGCGATGATATTCTTCCAATCTCTTGAGATCAACCGTCCTTTCATCAAATGGACACTCGACTATTTCTTTGATCACCAATCACATCCATTGCTCAAAACTATCTCCATCGATATCACTATCACAACGATCCGCAAAGGTATCTTGATCGAGATCACACGTGATCGTAGGTGCATCATCAGGACAGATATCTCCTGCTATGACATAGACAGTCATTTCGTTGATAAATATTTTCTCGTCTTTGGTATACAACGTGGTACGGACACGCTGTGATCACGCTTCTGCAAACAAACAAGTGTGTATGAAATGATTTGCAAACGAACCATCGAAAGCATCTCTACGTTCATCTCCACACTCCCACACCAAATAACGAATCTGCTCTTGTGAAATATTAATAGGCGTAAGTTCAAAAAAGAAAGGCTGTTCTCTGTTTTGACTCAAAGGTGCGCCGCTCAATGCGGTAGTTTGTGGAGCTTGTTCCCCAATCACCGTCAAGGTAAGTGATTGATACAATGGTGGTCTTTGATCCTTGAACAATATAGTTTGAGACACCAAATAGGTGCCTGCATCTACGAAGGTTTTGTCGATACTCAATGTCGGAGTCGTCACGGCTGGTCCATCACCGAACTCCCACACAACACCTTCAAGATCAGTTTCATTGAAGCCTCGTTTGACGGTCGAGAGTTGTACGGCTTGTCACAGTTTGGGCGCTAACGTGGATGCTTTGAGATAGGCGGCCACACTAGGTAGATCATCATCTTCAACTACTTCTATCATTGCCTGACTCAAGCCTGCCCACTGCGCATCTTGATCATAACATTGCAGTTCAAAACGGTATCTTCAAGGCTGCGTAATGAGTTGTTCAAACGTCTTGCCTGGTGCAACTGTGCCCAATAATCCGCTATCATCTTGCCAGGTAAGTTGTTGTAATGCTCATGTGTAGAGGTGCTCCAAAGAAATAGTGGCAGGCACCGTGCTACGCAACGGATTCACCACCACCGCACAACCTACCGACCATGACGCAGGTGGTTCTATAGAGATAGGTAATCTACTCACTACGGGACGTCAAAATGCTGGCGTTGCCTTGGCTACGACACTAAATCTCCCTACATCAGTATATGTATGCACAGGTCATGCACCATTTGCGAAAAAGTCATCACCAAATGTCCAATCCAGTTGTTCAATTTTCCCCAAGGCAGCAGAGGTAAAGACTACTTCCGTTGGGACCACCCCGATACGCGGATCCGCTTGTATCATCAAGGCAGCTTGAATATCTGGATTATCTGGATCACATCGATCTCAGAAACCATCCTTGTCACCATTCGTTTGCTTGGGGTTTTGTACAAAGATACAATTATCTTTTGAGGTTTTGACACGCTCTGGCAGTAAGTTGCCTTGATCATCTACGACGCCTATCGTATTGGTAATACCGTCGCCATCAATATCATCATCGCACACATCGCCGATGCCATCTGCATCACTATCGCGTTGATTGGGATTGTAGGCATGCAAACAACTATCACGTTCGTTAGTAACCTCATCCGTATCATAATCTGCATCGACTTCACATTGTACGAGTTGTTGTAATGGTGCAAGATACTGTGCCACTACTCCACCGGGCACGATGCTATTTGGCTGATACAATCCTGCATCTGCCTTGGGGATGATCCCTGCTTGGGTCAAGATCGCTAGTCTGAGTTGCTTGTAAATAAGGCTTCCAAATTGACTATACACAGGTAGACCACAACGATCGCCTTGCCCAGCACAAAAACGAATATAGACATCTAGTTCAAGGGGTTGCTCAAGTGTACAGGGTGTGTCACCACAACGTTCTTTAGCTTGTTTGAGTACCGTAAGTTCGGGAATTGAAAGTTGAATACCAGAAGCACTCACTCGTTTGCTAATTTCCTGTCGATTGGCGGTGTAGTTTTGGAGCACCTGCGGACGTACCAAACGATAGAGACTTTCAACGAGCTCATCATATCTCGCCAAGGTAGCACCACAAAATTTACCAGGACAAAATAGGCTTGTCTGGAGTGGATATCCTTGCATCACTCACGCATCGACTACCCCCGCGACACAATAAAAATAATCTTTGTTTTGCGCAGTCGCCGTCGTCAGGGTAATATCATCAATATAGTTTCCGATTTCTTGTTTTTGGAGAGTGAGTCGATCAGCAGTATAGAGTTCAATAGTTTCAGCAGAAGGATACAGACAATCGTGACAACGCATCCCTTCGAGTACTCTCGCCATTTCATAACGGGTCAATGCAGGAGTCTGAACTAACTGCTCTCGTGTATGTCCTGGTTGTTGAAAAAAAGCAATCGCTTGTTGCGTGCCCCACAAAAGGAGACCACACAGCAGCACTCATTTCATCCACCTAGACTGTCGCATGACTTCACAGAAAAACTAAAAGCGTTCTTTGACTCGAGTCCCTATCATCTCATCACTACTCAATTGATCTATCGCATCGATATGACAAACAAACAAGGGTAAATCCTCATCACGCGCCAATGCAATAGCACTTGGATCCATAATATGTAATTGATCTGCAATTGCATCAGCAAATGAAATTTCTGTATATCTTATTGCCTCGGGAAATTTGTGCGGATCACGATCATAAATGCCGTCTACCTTGGTGCCTTTGACCACAAAGTCACACTCAAGTTCGAGCGCTCTGAGCACAGCAGCAGAATCAGTAGTAAAAAATGGATTGCCCGTTCCTCAGACACATATCACTACCTTCTTCTCTTCGAGGTAAGTAAGCGCATGTTTTCTAATAAACAGTTCAGCGACTTGGGGAACATTGAGCGCAGACATAACTTTGGCAGGCACCTGTTGGTGTTCGAGCATACCAGCTATAGCCAAGCCATTGATCATCGTCGCTATCATACCAATATAATCTCATGTTGCCCTTTCAATTCACCGTGTCTCTCCACTTGCGCCTCTGAAAATATTTCCTGCTCCCACGACAATCACTATTTCCCATCATTGATGATATAAGTTCGCTACTTTTTGACCGATCTTTTGTAAATAACCAATATGCACCCCATCCTCACTAGATCATTTGAGTGCTTCTCACGAAAGCTTGAGAAGAATTCTGGTAGGTTGCATAGGCAAGTTGCTAATAAAAAAATATGTGTTATCGTAGACTATACTAAGGACCATGCGTCCGGACCTTTTTGTATCACGAGACGCTTCATTTCAAGTTCTACAAGTGCCTCAAGGATCTCAGATAAACTACATGCACATGCGTTGAGTAGTTCTTGTGTGGATGCCACACGTATGAGTGCTAAATAGGTACAAATAGTTTGTTGAGCATCAGTCAGGTTTTCTTGTACTTCTGTAGGCGTCATATCCAAACGAGGGAAATGAGCATCGAGCATATGCTCAAACGAAGTCACCGCGTGTGCTTTTTTCTGCACTAGCAATTCGTTTGTCCCTGCGCTTTCCTGCTCAAAAATGCTCGCCGGTACCGTATACATGTGTTTATGCATCTTGTGCGCAAAATCAACGGTAATCAGGCTTCAGGATTTTTGTCCCGCAGCTGGCACGAAGAGAATCTCGCCCAATCCAGCAATCAATTTATTTCTCTGTGGAAAGGTAAAATTCGTAGGAGTTTGTTTGAGTTTCCAAGCCGACAGCACCAAACCTCCTCATGCAACGACACGTTGGAGGAGCTCACGCAATGAGCTCTTCATCGCCACGTACAATCCGCATCACAGTACTACAATGGTGGGTAATCCATGTGCTATTGCTCCTCTATGTGCTTGTTGATCTATTCATGGTGCACCTCAGGAAACAATACACAACCTCCTCGACTCAATTTGAGTAAATAAGCAATCAAGGACTTGCGTAGCATACAACGATGGTTTCCTTGGACCCACGATACTCAACCTCGGCATCTCCAAGCATCACCAATCCCCTATCCCATACACTATCTTCGTCGTCGCATCTCCTGCCTGCAACGCATACGGATAGTCCGCATCACCTGCTATCACTGCTCTCACGCCCTGCTCCTGCATCCACTTCTCCAACCCTTGCGTATCTTCTACACACGAAAAATTCCCCGCTAACGCATCACTCGTCTTGAGCTCTGCTTGCAGACTCCACTGCAACGCTTTGGTGTACGATGAAAAATCAGTTTGCATGGGAAAAAGAGTTGAAAATTGAAAGTTGATGGTTGAAAGTTCCCGTCATCCTGACGCTGAGTGCAGCGAAGCGGAAGGATCCAGGATCCCCTCTCCTAGTGAGTGAAACGAACGATTGGGAGAGGGTTAGGGTGAGGGCTGAATATCGGTGAGTGTTGGCTTTGTTTGACTCATCACAAGCCTAAGTCCTTCTAGTTCCTCACCTACCTCAAAATAATTACTTGCAAGGTTTTCATGTCTGCATAGTATGCTGATAATAAGATTAATAATCCTACTTAAAATTTCATTACCACCAGGCAGTGAAAGCCATCCTGTAGTACGTTTATGTGGTATATTATTTGAGTGATTTGAGCTATCTTGGTGTGATAGAATCTGATTTCTTATCTCTTTCAGACTAGCTTTTGAAAAAATTTTTTCAATTTCTTTTAATATTTTCTTGTCATCTGATTTCAATTTATCATAGTGAAATAGACTGATTGGCCTAGCATCTTGATCCAGTAAGTTTGCAATAAGGACTACAGCATCACCAAGGAAAAGATTATGAATATTACGGTAGAAGCTATTTATCGAAGATAGTCCATACATCTTATGGGATCAAATACTACTTGGGTACTCTAAAATATACTTAGCAGATTCCAATTGCTGTTTTGCAACACGCACTAATCATGCTATCTGAATTCAATAATCAATTTTCATATATAATATTAAAGTTTTCCTGGATTCTTCGTCCTTCGGACTCAGAATGACGAAGTTACCCTTTCCTTGCAAACACATTGCACCATGCATCACGCTTGGCGTCCATGTCTGTTTTGATAATTTCGAAGCCTGCATCAGTGATGAGCTGAGTGAGTTCGGAAAGTTCGTAGAAGGCAAAGAATTTTTCGTGTCCTTCGTAATAATCTTTTTGTACCATATGCTCGCCCGTTCCTGCTTTGACGCCAACGAAGATAACACCACCTGGTTGTAGCAGTTGGTATCGTGACTGTAACGTGGCTGGGACATCCACTTTGGGAATATGAAGAAGCGATGCACACGACCAAATGCCAGCGAAACTCCCTGGATCAAACGATAACGTCCTCATATCAGCTAAGAGAAATGTTGCTGTAGGCACATGCTGTTGAGCAATTTCCAACAATTTCTCAGACATATCGATACCCGTGACCTCATATCACTGCGCCACAAAATAGCCTGCATCTCTGCCAGGTCCGCATCATATATCCAAAACAGTTTTGGCAGACGCGGGCAAGAGATCAATAAACATATCTATCTGAGGTTGCACCTCAGTAATATCACTATGCGTTTGAGCATACCACTCTGCAGTCGCATCGTAGGTCTCGAGTGTAATACGTTGTTCTTCTTGGAATGCCATGATGCCTTTCTACAAAATATGTACAGGAATCGTCTCTGGGATGATGACTTTGGGGACTATGATAGTGAGGATGTTGGTCGGAGAAAGTTCGCTATGAATTTTTTCGAAATAGACTTGTTCGGGTAAGGTAATATTTTTGTGAAATGGTCACCAAAAGCATCCCTCCTGCTGAGGAAGTAATGTTTCTTTGAGATGGGGAGGCAATCTTTCACCACGGATTTGTAACGTGGTTTGGTCTAGAGACAAACGAATAGATGATTTCTCTACGCCTCACAAAGGCATTACAATAACCACCTCCATCGGAGATTCGTAGATATCAACGGGGACTTCTACTGATGTGGTTGGATGCATGTGGGGAGAACAGTATAAGATAAATTATCGATGTTGCTCAATCGTAGGATAGAGTTTCAAGGCTACTTTGCCAATCATATCTTCACCAAAGACGAGGTAGTTAGCACCATCGAAACACGCTAGTCCAAAACAACAACGTGAATCTGTGCTGTGATCTCTATTGTCACCCAAGACAAAATAGCCTGTTCACTCTACTACGAATTCATCTACTCTACACGCATTGATAGTCGTTTTGGAATTGGGATCAAGATATGGCTCATCTAATATCTCACACACTCCACTTGCTGAACAAATTTCTACTTTGTTGTCTTTGAACTTTACTGTCTCTCATGGCACACCAATAATTCTCTTGATGTAAGGAACTGACTTACCCCTAGGGACAAAGACAATAACATCGCCTCTTTGGAGAGACGAAAACTTGGGGGTAATCTTGTCGACAATAATAAAATCACCTTGATGAAAGACCGGTTCCATACTCTGCCCAACCACCGTATAGGGGTTGAAAACAAAGAATCTAATAAACAAAACAACTCACGTGACAAAGACCAAAAACGAAAGCAAGTCAAATGCGTCAAAGAGAAAGTTTTTAATTCTCAATCCAAGGTAGGTCTGCATACGGTACAAATCAACAAAACAAACTAAACACTACTACCTCAGAACACAAATACGAGGAGGTTATATACTACAATTTTATACCAGAACAAAAAAGTTATTTAGAAAGGCTCGTCCTTTTAAAGGTTAAAAGGGGAGATCATCATCCATAGGAGGCATGTTTGCTGCTCCACTATCTGAATTGTGTGCAGTATCATCACTACCTTCACTTGGTTTGCTATCCAAGAAAATGAAGTTGTCTACCACAATTTCTGTCGTATATCTTGCATTGCCATTGGTATCTTCCCATTTGCGAGTTCTCAAACGGCCTTCGATGTACATTCTCTTACCTTTGGAAACATACTTACCCATGATATCTGCGCCATTGCCATAGGCAACACATCTGTGATATTCTGATTCTTCAACTACTTGTTCGTCTTTGTTCTTGTATCTTCTGTTGGTAGCGATAGTGAAATTCACTACAGAACTCCCTGTTGACTCAATCTTCTTGATCTCTACATCGGTTGTTGATCTTCCGATCAGCATTACTTTATTCAAATCCATCGTCGTATAATATACAAAAAATAAATAGGGATACCACACTCCTCTCTCTTATGAAAGAGCGAGCGAAAATCAATTGATTTTTAAGAATAAATCACTAACAATTGCCTCACTTGGCAAAAAGAAGCCCTCGATGAGAAATCGTGTATTTCTGCACAATTCCCCTCATCTCCGACTCTCTCCTTGCCAATTACCAAGAATAACGCAAGAATATTTTTGGGATATGCCCAGGTGCACTGTCTTCGACAGCACAAGCGAATACGAAGCAGGTAAACCAAGTTCGATTATGTTATGTGAAAAAGTTGGTACATATCCATGCCCAGGTGGCGCGAAGTGCCACGAACCACAAGCAGAGAGTAAATAACAAAAAGAACATATCCTAATATTAAACTTGGTAAGCTATATGCCCAGGTGGCGCCTCGGTGCCACTTAACTATCTTAAAGAAGAGCAATTATTGTTAAAAGATACTAAAATAAAAAAGTTCTTGATCTATTATGCCCAGGTGGCGAAACTGGCAGACGCGCTAGACTCAAAATCTGGTTCACGCAAGTGAGTGAGGGTTCAACTCCCTCCCTGGGCAAATCAAAGCTACAAATTAGCAAAGGAGCAAAATACAAAGTGATTGTCTATCGGTGTTCCCCCTTTTAGAAAGGGGGTGGCCTGAAAGGCCGGGGGATTATTCAGCTACCAAAAAAACCTGCATCACGTGCAGATTTTTTTTATGGGGAAAATATAGTAGCGTGTATGATTAATATTGTGCTAGTAGATATAATGTTGCCTCTTCATCCATATATATGTATCTTATCATCGCCTTTTTCTCTTCATATTCATACTCGTAATATTCTTTACCTCGCAATCAGATGACACCGTATTTCCCTCTGCCATAATTAGTTCCATCTTCTTGCATATATCAATCCTGTGGCAGTCACATAATCAAAGCAAAAAGCATTGACCCAGGATAATTTGTTCATCTTTTAAAATTATCTGATAGTCGTTTAATTGGTGTATAGTCTTTCAGCAAATAAAATCATTCAGGTTTAGGTACTTTGTAAGGTGACGTGTAGTATCGCTTCTTAGTTTCCTGATCATATATGCCATCACCTCCTGTGGGGAATTCTCTCGCTATTTTCGTATTTCAGAAATTAATAGTCGTAGGAGTGTAGACTATTTCTTGTAGACGCGCAAGATTGTTTTCAGAGTAAGCCCCAACATCTTTCAAGTAGGCCAATGCGTTACTCATATTCTTTTTGTCTTCATCGGTCATATGTGGCTTATCTAGGAGTTTCTCAGAGATAAGAAGAGTCTTCGCTGTTACTTTGGCGGTGATCTCTTTCAATTTTTGGCTGAGTTCTTGCATACCGACTATTTGTTCATCAATCGTGACAATCAGTTCCTCCTGTTCATTGATAGGTAGTTTCTTAAATACTTTCTCATCTATAGGATTTTGCTTAGGGATGTCCATAATGCGACGTACGTATGAAGATCTAAAATAGTATTTTTATCATAAATATTGTATACTATTTGTCAAGTGTAATTTCGTATCGATCTTCTTTGGGAAATAATATCTTTTGCGCTGTCAGTAGGTGTTGTGTGTAAGTTATTTTTTATGTGTGCTCTCTAACCAAAAGCTAGCGCACCTACTTTAATTTCTTTATGATCTTCATCTCTAGAAGTGAACGCATTTGTTTGATAGCAGTAGTATTGAGGAAACTGATTCTCTGTAACGATGAAAATCATTGCCTGATCAATTCAGCGTTGATGCTCTCCATATTAGAAAGTACGATGAGTTGCTCTAGAGTTGCATAATCTCTCATATTTCCAGTTAACTTTGGATGCTGGACTCTTCGTTGTTTCGCAGTCATACCAAATAGGGCAAGATTGAGCATATCTGCCTCATCAGCATAGATATAGGCTTTCTCCTCATTCGTCAATGCACGAGGCAAAAGTACTTCTTGGATAGCATCTGTGTGAATTTTATAGTTCACTTTGGCGATGAGTCTTTTGACATTCCAGTCAGTTGTTTGCATTTCACTCTCCTTGAGTCTTTGATACTCTTTTATCAAATAGAGCTCAAATTCTACAGAGATCCGACTCGCAAATTTAAGGGCAATGTCTTTGTGGGCAAAAGTTCATCATCATTTTCAGATTTTAGTGAGTATACCTACGGCACGTGTATTTTCTATCCGTTTAGTAGGAGACAGCGTAAAGGCATTAGTTCAAGCCTGTAATAAAAAGGCATCGAATTCGACCCCTTTAAAATGTGGATTATAAATTTTCTCTCGTAATCAAAGATATTCGATGGTGTTGTATGATCTTAACCGGTTTCCAATGACATCTTTGGGTTCATTAGCATTCTTATACCTCGCTATATCTGTCAAACTCAAAAAATCTTGCGTATGTACTTTTTTGAGGGAGATTGATGATCACAGCACAGAAAGTGCTTCAGTTGGTGTTGTCATAGAAACAAACTACCAAAATACTTTTCAAAAACTAAGAATTACTACAGAAGAAAATAAGAAGAAATAAGCATCCCCTCTAACCAATAGCTAGCAGATTTTGCGTGAATGCCTTGGTAATTTACCCATAATTGAGTATGGTCAAGTCGTTAGGAAAGCACTGTGCTTTATCATACACCCTCTACCCATGAATCAAAACTACTCTATCGATACCTCCACCTT
>JAYREU010000020.1:0-5933 GCA_041908765.1 Candidatus Absconditabacterales bacterium | reverse complement strand
CTCTCAAGTAGTAGAGTTTAGCTCTTCTTACTTTGAACTCATCCAACAATAATACTTTGTCGAATTTGGGAAAAGATAATGGATAGATTTTCTCTATAGTCAAACCAGCAACTTTCCCTCTGATAGTGAATGTGCCAGAAGGATGGTTTGGATGCTGTACTTTGATAACTAAGCCTTTGAACTTCCATATTCTCAAGTTAGCCTCATCACCAATTTTTTCGTGCAACTCAAGTTGTTGACCTGGCTTGATAGGAAGGATCATAGATCATTGCGACTGATGGATCGCTTGCAACATAGACGTGTTCATGAAAACAATGCAAATAATAAAGTTATCCTATACTGTTAGCAAAGAGGCTTATCCTCTCGCTTGTCTCTTGACGACTTCTGCTTTCCACTTTCTTTGTTGATCGAGTTGTTTTCTGATATCCATAATCACAACCTTCTCTACTCTGACAAGTGCCTGTCTCAACTTCTTTCTTGCTTTGGTATGTAGTCTCATCTAGGAAGATGCATAAATAAAATAAATTATTTCTGGGCAGCGACCAACATCGCTTGTGTGATACCATACTTCTTGATTCTTTTTTCTGCCATGATCTTGGTTTTAGCAATCCATGGAGTCAATCCTTCCTCTTTTTCTCTCTTGAGTAAGGTGTTGTACCAGCGAATGGTGTTCTCATATTTCTTTCCAGACTTTTTTCTTTTTCTGTTGGGGTTTTGGAACAAATGTTCTGGTTTACCCGATTGATTTCTAGATGGCATGGGACGAACGACTAGTAAGGTAAAGGAAAACTAAGGGACTATTTGATATACTTAGCCAAGTATGCGAACGCTTTGTTCGCTTCAGCCATTTTGTGCGTATCTTCTTTCTTCTTGACCGCATTTCCTTGATTGGAGTATGCCGCCAAAAGCTCCTCAGAGAGTCTCAAATACATAGGAGAACCTTTCTTTGCTCTAGAATAGTCTACTATCCATTTGCATGCATAGAAAAATCTTTTCTTAGCTGGCACTTCCACTGGCACTTGATAGACAGCACCTCCAATTCTCTTGGATTTGATCATGACTTGCGGTGAAGCATTATCAATTGCTGACTCCCAAACTGCGAGAGGATTGACGTGACCATTCTTTTTGATTTCGTTGAGTGTATCGTTGAAGATACCTCTTGCAATGTTCTTCTTGCCTTCGAGCATCAAGTAATTGATGAATTTTTCTATTCTCTCGCTCGTAGAAGGCAATGAAAAGAATTGCGGTTTCTTGAATTTCTGTGCCATGAGTTACACCAGTCGAAATACTAAAAATATAATTTACCTGTGTGTGTTATTTAGCCTTGGGTCTCTTTTGACCATACAATGATCTACCTTGTCTTCTATTTTCTACAGGATTGGTATCGTAAACACCTCTCACCACGTGGTATTTCACACCCGGGAGATCTTTTACTCTACCTCCTCTGATCATCACGACGCTATGCTCTTGTAATTTATGTTTTTCACCAGGAATATAGGCAATGACTTCAGTGCCGTTGGATAATCTTACTTTAGCAATCTTACGTTGCGCAGAGTTAGGTTTCTTGGGAGTAGTTACCGTCACTTTGAGACATACACCTCTCTTGAACGGACAAGCGAGATCGCTGTGTCTGTTGTTTTGGAGCGTGTTGGTAATAAACTGCAACGCAGGCGCCTTGGATTTCTTCTTATTGGTGGTTCTACCTTTTTTGACCAATTGGTTGATAGTAGGCATCAGGAGTTTTTGTACTAAAAAAAAGAGTGCGAAACTTTACTACCTCTCTAAGAGGATTTCTTTCAAGTCGCAAATAGCTATATAGACATCCAAAGAGAAAATGCAAGAGAAAAGTTGTTGACTTTTATATATAAATATGTATATGTTGCATTGTCTCAGATCGTGCGTTTGAGAAGGTCATTACAATTACCAAATTAGAAAATATGGAAAAAGCAATTTCACCAGTAGATCTATTATTACACCCCGTTGATCAAGAACGAGTTAAGGAACTCATTCGAAAGATCAACGAATACTCAAAAAACAATTGCCAAGGGAGTATTTCAGTATTTGGCATTACACATCTCTCATTTGGTGTACCTCTGCTTGACTTGAAAGACTATTCGAGTGATGAGATGATGGCAGCACTGATCCATTTCAAACAAACAGGATGGGATGTGAAATTAGATCAAATATATAGTGGCGTAGAGCCAACAATATATTCCATCTTATTCTCAGTATTTAGAAAAAAATAGTTTAGTATCCTCAGATCGTGTGTCTGGGGATGGTTATTTAAAAAAAATTTATGAAAAAAATAATTATTTCGCCTGCAGAGATAGGTAAGTGCTCACAAGAAGCAGTGAATAGCATGCTTTTGTACATGAATACTGAGCTTACACGAACGCAAGCAGAAGTGCACAATAACTGTCTCAGTTATAAGGTGATGGTCAAAGTTGATGCGAAAACTAAAACCTATGACTACCCAAACAAGAAACCATTTAGTTTGCCTCTCCTCTTCGCCGCAATAGAAGAAGCCAACAAAATAACACTGTGGAAACTTCGTTTAGTGGAGGTAGATACGCATCCAGTATGCACTAATTATTTTGTTCGTTTCACTGCACGAGGATCCAAACCAAGGAGAAAACAGAAAACAACAACGGTAGTCAAAGTAATACCACCTCTTGAAGCAATTGTCACTGCCTGGAAACTGGAACCAAACCAGGTGTGCATCAATAAAATCATTGAGACAATCAATGAACGCATCGCAGCATGGAAAGCGCCTGATATGGAGGGAGAACCACTACGGTCGCCAGAAGATATCTACATAAATGTCAGAGTCTATGTGGTGAAAGACCATTTACGGTCGCATTCTCCTATCGATGTGCTCACCGCTTTCGACCAGTTCAAACAAACTGGCTGGAAGATAACTCCAGGCTTTGATCAAAAGGTCGAAGACGGGCTTTATTATGAATTCAGTTATCAAGCCCATTCGTAGCACTTAAAACTTCTGCCACCGGAATCCCGGTGGTTTTTTTTTGAAAAGTAACGATTACAACTATGCAAATAATTTGGTAATAATTTGTTGTTGCGCAGTATATCGGTTATGTATGTTTTGCATATGTGCTTTCCATGTCTCTTTTGGTGAATGTGGCAAAGTCCCGACAAGTTGGCCATTGGCAGCAAGGACATAGGTATCTTCTATATTTCCATACCGAGAGGGAATCAGTCATTCCAAAAGATTACTCGATTCCAAAGAAATATAATTTCTCTCCTTATTCATGCGCGCCACAATCATGCTATTACTGAGCACATCATTGAGCATATGCTGAATATTTGCTCTATCATTTCCAAGTGCGACTTTCATTGCTATTTCTCTTTGCAGTGTCACATACAACCTAGTTGGACGCAGGAGAATTCTCGTATATAAGGTGTGGGTAGCTAAAAAGTCATATATAATATCAGTTTTTTGCTGGAGTCTATGAGCTAGAGAAGTGAATCCGCTGAGGAAATGACTGATATAGTTTTTGCTCTGTACTTTGGATCAATGTAGGTGGGGGATATGATGCGCAATTTGGTTTGACGTGGTAGTCCATTTGAGGTAAGGCACTCCATCTTGTAAGTTCAAAATAGGATCCATGTAACTCATACTTGGTGTGTATCCTCAACGCAATAGGGAAATATTGTTTTCTGTATCTTCATCAAGAAATCATGTGTAAAACATATCATACAGATCTTTGTTCTTTGCTAGCTCCGGCAAAAAAAGACATTCATAATCAAAAAAAATAGGGAAAGGCAAACTGCAAATTACATTATCATAGTTGAGATCAATTCATCTAAACATACCAAAGAGTGCTAGCATTGCTCATAGTTGAAAATAATATGCTTCAATTTCTTGATTATCGTTTGATTCCTCACGTATGGGTATATACTTCCTTACAATTATTTTATCATATACATCATGCATAGGTAACATATATACGCAATCTGGATATAAGGCAAGAAACAACTCTCTCAACTGAAAGTCGCTTGCATAGTCTTTCTTGTATACTATACTTTTGTCCTCACTCGTGGTAATTAACGACTTGGTATGTAAGTGAGGATGTATATCACCCACAAGCTCAACATTACCTATCTCGCTTCATGTCGCATCTACAAAATTTGCACTGACGAAGCGTGTAGTCTGCAGACAATTTTGCACATACTCATGCATTATTTGTGACAAACATGTGTTTTCCTCCCAAGTGGTATCCAGGCGAATAAAATCCAAAAATGGCTTACCTCATCAAGTAGCATGCCATCTTGCAACGAAAAATGGCAATAAGAGATCTCTCATAAATATGCCTACTGTAGCATACATGCCTGGGTAGGTAAGCATTCATGGGAATTTCCTCTGAGTATATGCTTCAGCAAGCACAAAAAACATCTCCTTCACTTCATTTTGTAATGACTGATCAATAGATAGATTGTTGTTTCAAACCATTGCCTACAAAAATCGTTTTGAGGTATATTTCTTTGCTCAAAGTTGTTCGAGGGTTGTATTTATTAGTGCTTCTTGCTCATACGTTTCAAAACGAATGTCTGTCTTTCATTGGCTACGTAAGTAGGCGACTGCATGGTTAATGAGCTCATCTATCGCTTCTTGGTTAGTATGCTCTGGAGCAGTCAAAACAACAAGTATTTCACCATAGTCAGGTTCGCTCAAAGTATTCACAAATCAAACTACTTGCTCATGGTCAAGTAATGAAAAATATCAAAAAACTGAATTGTCTTCTTGTAGTCTATGCGAAACATACTTGGTAAGCTTGTCGGCATCAACTTGATACAATGCTTTTGAAAAATAGGTATTAATCTCGCTGTAATGTTGTGATAATAGTCCTCAGATAAATGATGCGTGATCAACAATGGAAGGAATGATACTATACATCTCGTAGTAGTAAATAATAAAAGTTGAAGTTACTCTTTACTAACACGTACCACTTGCGCAACACTTACTAGATTTTGCAATTGTTGATTGCAACATACTTTCGACATTTTCTACAAATTCTTGCAATCACAGCACCTCACATAGACTGACTCAAGTTGGTAACTCCAAAGCAGTTGTTTGTTGAACACATTCTTGATTCTCAGGAAGTACTTTGATGTTCATGGGTGAATGAGTAGATAATAAAAACTGAATACAGCCAAATGCACCATTGTCATACATTACGACCAATTGAAAGTGTAGTACTGAAAACCTACTTTGCAAGAGTAAGCTTGAGAATTCTATATATTTGTGCGTCAATATACATATCTATCTATTGACTTAATATCATAAACATTTATAACCTTTTTCTAGGATGCGCGCGTTGTGCATCGATTCATTAACAACTAAATCAAAAAAAATGATACACGTTTTGACTCCAAGCATGTTGCGTGAGAAAGGCTATGAACATACTGAAATGTATCACGCCGCTAGTCTCACTGCAATTATTCATCGCATCAACAAATGGATGGATGAGAATCGGTCACGCTTCGTGAGACGAGCTGAGGGCCATATTACAAGCATCTCCTGGTTAACCAGAAATGACTTGCGCGAATTCACAGACAAAGAGATCGATGAGGCACTCGCATGGTATACCAAAATGGGATGGCAGGTAGAAAAAATCAATGAAAAATCATCTACCCATGTTACCTACTATGTATTCACAGAAAAACTAAAATAAACTAACAATGGAAAATGCAATCACAGACCTCATAGCATACGTCCAAAACTTATGCTCACGTAAAAACGGCGCTACTAGCGGACTAGAACACACCATCCGAAATCCGATTGTGCTGCTTCCCTCACAGTTGCAGTACCCACGTTCTGTCATAGCGCAAGCGATGATTGATCTAGCGCAACACAACATCAAAGTATGCTATTTCAAGCCAAAAGGAAAAAATCCTGAACGATTCATTTGCTT
>JAYREU010000019.1:0-35802 GCA_041908765.1 Candidatus Absconditabacterales bacterium | reverse complement strand
GAAGAAACCTATACGCACACCAAACTCATCCCCGCTCTCAATGACATCATTAGCAACGTGCTCCAATACGGTATACATAAACTCCAGCTCCAAGCATACTTCCAACTCAACTTCAAAAAAGATCCCGAGCGACAGAACCTCTTCACTGATCTGTGATTCACCGTAAACACCCTCGGAAAAAAGAAAAGATATGGCTATCTCTCTACAATTGCCTACATGTTGTCATAAAATTCTGCTATTGACATTTATAGTAAAATATCTATAAAATACTCATTCGTGATCATTAACAAAACAAGTAAATAAAACATATATGGAAAATAAAGAAACAAGCATCGAACAAATTAACGATGCATACAAAGACTATTATGAGTTGCGGGCTCAAAAGCTCAGCGACTTGGAATGGAGTAAGGGGTTACGTATATTTGTGTGTGGTGGCTTAACTTCCGCACTAGTAATATTGTACTTCAAGGGAGTTGTTCCTGTATGGTCCCAGATGCACTGGGGAACTATTGTACTATCTCTAATGCTCGTACTTAGTGCACTCTACCTCATCTTCCAAAAATGGTTTGGGGATAGAGGTATCGTCACTCTCATGTGTCGTCAAATCTTGATGATCAAGGCAAACATAGTAGCCTATGATCCAGAGTTACGAACACTGCAAAACCAAATTCAGGAGTTACTCAAAAAATATGGATATGGAAAATAACAATTCAGATTCGACCTCAGAGGAAAATACTTCACAAGAAGGAGGAATCAAAAACTTCCTCACTGCATATGGCATTATTTTCCTCCTTGCCTTGATGTGTCTGCCTACGCTGCTCATTGCAAACTTTGGGAAACTTTGGACAGCGCATCTCCTAGGAGTTGGCGTAAAAGCTTTCCACATTGGTGAAGGGCTATCCTTACTCTCATGGAATATCAATTCAGTAGCCTATACTATTCATCTCATACCACTTGGTATGGACCTTGAATATATTAATGCAGTACCAACATCACTACTGCTGCAGAGCCTCGTAGCGGTCTCAGGAGCACTCATACCGCTCTTATTTGCTTACGTGCTTGCTCTCATCTTTATCAAAAAAGGACATGCATGGTGCAAAGAGTTGACTAACATGACCCTAGTGTGGTTGTTGAACAAAGTTGCATTTACCTTTTTTATACCGGTTCAGCTGGAAGAAAAAGGAGACCTTATTTCGTTACTCAAATCACGCAAGAGGAAAAATAAAATGTTAGATCTTGTCTATACGTTTTGTTTCTTATCGTTTGTATTAGGATTAATTCCTGTACATTTGTTTGACGACTTTGTACCGATTATCAAGAAACTCATAGGAGAAAAAACATTTCACTTCATTGTGCTTAACCTTTTAGCTTGGGTAATCCTACGCTGGTTCATTCATTCAGTACAAGTTGACTGGGCAGAACTAGAAAAAGATCTAGATGAATAATCGAACACGCTTCAACATCATCATACTCTTACTGTTCATCCATGCAATGTGGGAAATGACAGCAGTGAGTTACCGAGATGAATGGTGTAAGGCATGTGACCCTGATTCATTGTACTACTTCCTGCTCTTTCATACAGGAAATATCAACAATAGCGCATGGGCACTTATTCTCCTACTAGGAGCTGGATATGTCGTTTGTAAGGTACTAACCATTACTTTGGCAAGCACGACAATAAAAAGAGGAATATGGGGAGTAGCAACTCTTGTGAGTCTACTCTTCATCATCATTGAATGGCATGATCCAAGAGATATTCCTTTTGCTCTCGTGGGCATAGGAATGGTGCTATGGGCATGTCTACCGATATATAAGAAATGATATTGTCCTTGGAAATTCCAAGGGCAGTTTTTTTATTTGTAAAAAATCTACTTAGTATCTACCCCTTAAAATGCGCTTCAACCTCATCAAGATAGCGCAAGAAGGCATCTCTCGAACTTCCATCACCGTACTTGAGGACATTGCTTAGATCATTGGATGTTTGCGTAACTTTGCCGTAGCCATTGTCGGGAGTGGAATCAAGCGTGTTCTCTAGGTTTTGATCGTGAGTAATTGTAGTCATGATAAGTACGTAAGAATAAATTAATTACTACATGTTTTGTAACGCCTCTATTCTGCTCTCCAAACTCGGATGAGAACTGAAGAGACGAAGCCATACCTTGCCACCACTGATTTTCATAATGGCGTATTGATCTTGCTCTACAGGTTTGTTGGAGAACTCTTGGAGTTTGCGCAACGCTGCGATCATCTTGGCAGTGCCTACATGCTCTGCACTTCCCGCATCTGCTGCAAATTCTCTTTGTCTCGAGTATCGCATAAGAATCAGACTTGCAAATAATCACAATACGATATCAAGCAACATGACAATACCATAGTAGGCAAATCCTCAGACATGATTATTATTGTCTCTAGATCAGCCACTGATTGCCATCGCAATCACTCTTGCAAAGAAAATAGTAAACGTATTGAGCACTCCTTGCAACAAGGTCATCGTCACCATATCACCGTTGTAGATGTGTGACATTTCATGCCCTATTACTCATTCGATTTCGTCAGCAGTCATCCCTTGGAGTAACCCCGAAGAAACTGCTACGATTGAGCGATTTTTGCTTGGTCAGGTAGCGAATGCATTGGGAGAGGCGTTTTGATAGATGCCCACTTCGGGCATAGCAAAGTCATGCATTTGAGAAATCTTTTGCACGGTGCGATAAACTACTGCGAGATTAGGATGTTGGGCACTGGATTGTTCATCGATGAGCTGGATATTGTAGGCTCTTTTGGCCATCCATCTACTGATTTGGAGATTGATGATTGCTCCCACGAAACCAAATACGAACGCCATCACGAGCAGACCCGTATATCCACCGGACATAATACGGAATCCAAAGTAACGTTCGAGAATCACTAAAATGATATTGATCAATATAATGATTGCCAAGTTTGTTAACAAAAATAATCATCGTCTTTTGAACACTTGCATAGTTTGGTGTGTGTGTAAATAACTAAAACACGTTTGTATAGTATGTAAATAGCACTACTTTACAAGCCCTCCTCCGGTCGATTTAAGCATCTTATAAGGCAGAGGAAACCACACAGACAATGTTGTATTTCACGTTTAAATCAGCATACATAGCTATTTATTTTACTCATAACACATGTTTGGCACCTTTATTGATGGACTCATCAAACAACAAGTCAGTACATATATCAATCAAAAAATCGGAGGGGCACTTGATCTAGGCAAAACAGAAACAAGTGGACTTGCAGATCAAATGATTGGCAGTCTTTTGGGTGGGCTAGCACACAATAGCAAGTCTGACACGGGTGCTACTTCCCTACTAAACGCACTCGACAAAGATCATGATGGTTCTATCCTGGATGACTTGAGTGATATTGCGAGCATGGAAAACAAAGGACAAGGCATAGTCACACATATTTTCGGTAACAAAAAAGCAAAAGTTACTGCACTCATTGCTGAGAAAACTGGTTTAGATACTACTACTATTGAACAATTACTAACCGGAGTCGCACCTGTACTTATGGGTGAAAGCTCGATACCAAACAACTTACTCACCTCCTCACTGAAGAAAAAAATAATCTGGATACCGACTCTTCTCTCTCTCCACTCCTCGCACTCTTGGACAAAGATGGTGACGGTGATGTTGATTTGGATGACCTGACTTCTTAAGGAGGCACTGCAAAAGCCATAAAAGTGCTTTGCGAGGTACATATGAATATTTGTTAATTTGTCTATTTGATTATTTGTTATGCGTATCTGCCTCGCCCCTATGGATTGAATCACCGACTGTGCTTACAGAATTATCTGTAAGGAGGTTTTCGCACGTCATGGAAATCCTGAGGATGAGTTGATGCTCTGGACAGAGTTTATGAGTGCAGATGGCTATATCCATGCACCCGCTGGCGTGGTGCACCATATCCTCACGACAGACTTTGAACCAGAATTGATTGTGCAAATTTTCTGAGGCAATATCGATTCGCTCAAACAATGCGCACTGGATCTGCGTCAAACGTACGGATTCACCTCACTTGAAATAAATATGTGATGCCCCTCACCGACTATCATGAAATGTGGCGCTGGTAGTGCACTTCTCAAAGACAGGAAAAATGCGCTCGATCTCTTGGCACAACTTGCAGATACCTGAATGCGTCTCAGTCTCAAAACGAGAGTAGGACTCAATGTCGAGGACAAAGAAGAACAATTCGACTTTGTGTGTGCCGCAGCGAAACACGTATGGCTCATTGCCTTGCACGGCAGAACATATCAACAAAGTCATGCCGGAGAAGTAGATCGAGATTTTATTTATCGCCTCAAGCAAGCACTGCCTGACAAAGTCATCATCGGTAATGGAGGTTTGAGATCATATGAAGACGCAAAAAAACACTGCTCTTCCCCCCTGTCAAGGGGGGATGCCGAAGGCAGGGGGGTTTTATTGGACGGTACGATGATTGCTCAATCAGCTATTGGCAATCCACGAATTTTGACACCACATACACCCACCCTCTCTGAAAAAAAAGACGTCATCCTTCGCCATCTTGATTTGATGATGGTCTGCGAACGATACCTTGCACAGTATGCACAACCTGAGAAAATGCCTTTGAGACAGCCTACCAAGCAGGAACTAGAAGATCTTATCCCACAGCTCTATGCCTGAAAATTATTCCGTGAACGCTGGGCAACTCCAAGAGAGATCAGAAAATATCTTTTCGCCTATGTCACCTGAATCCCCAACAACAAAGAACTCAAACAACAGATTGCGAAAATAGATGACTATATGCCATTGAGGGAGTGTTTGGAACAATTTTTCGAAGAGCATAACCAAAACGTTCCTCCCCCTGTGAAGGGGGAGTGAGAGGGGGTTTATTTTTCATAAAACCCCCCATAGTCCCCCCTTCACAGGGGGGAAGTACAAGTTAAGTCTTAAATCTTATTTCTTTTCCTCTTCTTTCGGCTCCTGTTGATTCGCATACAACACTACCACACGATCACTTTCGTATCGACGTGCATTTTCTTGACTAACGGTATCCCAAAGTTTCCTTTCGAGAAGAAGGACATCTAGCTCAATGATATGTTCTTTGAAAGCAAGCTGTTCGAGCTCTTTCATTTCTTGTTTGAGAAAGTATCCCTTGGTAGAGAGTTCATTGATTTCTTTGGCATAGTAGCCGATAGCAAAGAAAAAAAGGAGAGAAACAAGGACGAGTTTAATCGTACTCATAGTTTTTTTGTGACGTCTGAGCGATTGTTGTAACGACAAGTATTGTTTTGAGATACTGGTCAGAAAAGCTATTTTATTCATAGAAACGATATTGCAAAAAAGTAGATTAGAACTTTTGAAATATTCTCATTTTTGCACTGCTTGCAGCAGGATTTTTTTGTACTTCAGTATACGCAGGAGTGATTACTTTTTTGTTGATCAAGGTTCATACACCGTCGGTGATGAGCTGTTTGAAGGCTTCTTTGACCATACGATCTTCACCGCTATGATAGGAAATGATAATACATCTACCTCATGAGTGTAGCCATTGAGGAAATGATTGCAAGAATTTTTGCAACTCTCCAAGTTCATCATTCACCCAAATACGTAATGCTTGAAACAAAATCGCAATCGTTTTGTCAGACATACCTCGCTCTTTGCACCACGTTCTGATATCTTGGGTCGTGACAAAGGCTTTGCGGCGATGCGCTCTGAGTAAGTCATCTGCCAAATCATGAGCGAATTTCGATGAAAAATCGCCATGCTGCATGAGTTGTTCTTGGAGTTGCGGAGGTCTGACCTGCACCAAACGTTCTGCCAAGGTCTTGCCACGCGAACGATCGAAACGCATATCGAGGGCACCATCACGCTTGATACTAAATCCACGCGCACCATCGGTGAAATGATCCATATTGACGCCCAAATCGAGCAACATCGCGTCAAATTGTTTTACCCCACTCTGCTCTTGGATGAGCTCAAAATCCGCATACGAACCTTGTACAAAAGTGACTTTCCCCGTCACTTCTGCCAAAAAATCACGCGCTTTGGCGAGCATAGCCTCATCTCTATCGGTTCCCACCACATGGCGCGTCGCATCTACAGGCTCTTGCGCAAGCCAAGCTTGTGTATGTCCACCGTGTCCCAACGTACCATCCAACCAAACTCAGGAGGTAGGGAGGGCTTCGAGGACTTCTGCTAGGAGAACAGGACTATGTCTCGTGATTTTCATAGGCTATTTTTTGACAAAATGAACTAAAAGGTATAAACTTACTGTACTTATTTATTATGCTTTTGCACGATGAAAAAACAAACTACCAAAGTCCCCGAATCTCAACAACCTCCAAAAAATCCTGCAGTTGAAAAAGGGGCATTCATAGATCCTGTATTCATCATAAGTGAATCCAAACAAAATACGAAAAAACATAAACAAGAACTCGTAGAAGTACTGCGTGGTAGTACTGGAGGTCCTCCTAGTGGTCCAACAAATGGCTTAGAAAGCCGATTGGAAAATGTACAAATCGCTACGGTTGAGTCAATTCACGACCATGAGATTACTTTCATCAATGGTAAACACAGCTATACGATCAATACAGATCTCTTGCCACCTGAGATGTGCGCAAAACTCAAACCTGGTGATCAATTTCCGTTGAACCAAGAATGATCTATCGATGAAGTATGGACAGATCTCTTTGAACTTTACCAACAATGAATCAAACCATATCTCACGGTATCTGCAGGAGATGACAAAGAGTTTGTAGTCAATGAAGGATTCGTGAGTCACTACAACAGCAAAAATAACCCTGTTATTTGGTCAGACAAGCGTTTCAATACGGTAGATGAAAGCTATTTCGAAGAGAAATATGTGCCAAAAATTTGACAAGGGGTACTCCTCTCCTTTGGTAAATGAAAGCATATACCAGAATTTACTATATTTGCTATTTCTTCACACTACCCTACCTCCAACATACTCCTCACCAAAAAAGGTAATCCAGTAGTAGTTGATGCGGTCAATCAACATACCAAAGAAGTCCAAAGAATTGCAAAACTTGCGAGAAGCAAAAAGAATACTCCTGCGGAGCAACAGACACCATCATCTGAACAACCACAAGGACTAGAGAGAAATGACGTTACTACACTCAAGTCAAAAGTGCTCAAGGCGAAATCACATGATATCGCCATTTCACTAGCACACCAAGCACGAACAAAAAATGAGAAAATTGATGCGCTTACTTACTCGCATCTGCCTGAAGCACATATGCAAGACCTCCACATTGGCACCAAAGTGGTAAGCAAAAATGGCACTCCTGGCATCATCAAAAAACTACCTAGCAAAGAGAACAATATGGGTAAAAACACCATCATCGTTTCCTATTATTGGTTCGATGACAAGTGAGGAAAACACAAAGAAGAAGTCAAAACCAAGATTGGAGAGTTCAAGTGTGTCCGTGAGCCAGAAAAGTATTTACCAAAAAGTGAGAGAAAGAGAGAGAATAGATCAACATAACTATATATTGACTTAAATATAATTATAATTATAAAATGCTACGTTTTTAGTAGCAACTCAAATTTTGAACAAACACCAACAAGAGATCATATACAGAGTACCTTGTACGCTCCCTGCAGACGAGGACTCTCTCTCTTCAAAGCAACAACTACTAGATGCTTTACTGAGTAATGTACCTACGTCACAAGACTCTGATCTCCAACAACGCATACACAACAATCAGATCTTTCTCAGTGAGCTACCTGTAGCTACCCTTGCGCAATGTGCACAAGAAATTTCTTGATTACTTACCTCAGCGCATCTTCGCTATGCGTTGGAGATTTGTGGCAAACTCGATATCTATGATTCTGCACTAATCTCACGACTCGTGACAGAACTCGAAACACAACACACATGAATCATATCGACAAGTCATTTCGAGCACTTCCTCGATCTCTACGGTGTCGAACAGATGAGAAAGATTTTTTTAGATGAACATCACCACGCAGAGAAAAAATATATCATAGAGCAATGTACGTATATGGGTTTTCCTTGTGCAAATTACTTTCACCTCAAGAGTATTTTTATCGAGGACGAAGGTGTCCTCCCCTCTCTGCCTCCAAGCATTACCTATCAAACAAGCACTGAGAAGGCAACGCATTTTTTGTGAAGCTATGCGAGTGAAATCAGCTATCTCAAAGAGACGCTGGGTATCCCCATTGAAAACCTACTCACCCTTGATAAAGCTATATTGTGAGAGTACTGTGGCACACTCAGATCACTCACCAATAGAGCCTGAGAACTTACCAACACACCTCATAGAGATTTTGATATGAGCAAAGCCCCTGTAGCCATAGATCCTGCAAACGTTTTGTGTATCTCAACTATCATGCCTTTGCTTCAAGCTCACACTGATACTTTGCAACAAATAATCTATACAGAAGTACACGACAAAATTATTCGTCTGATCGCCTTCATCCAACAACACGCCTCAGCGAGTCTGCCTCCGCTGCTCTTGGAATCTATAGATCAGATTAGTATCCAAATCTACGCGCAAACAGAGCAACAACTGCAAGCCAGCTATCCAAGTGCAAAAAAACAATACAACGACCGAAAAAAACTTTCACTCAATCCCGAAAAGTATGCACTCGCCCGCAAAAGAAAATCAGAACGCCACGGAAAGAACTTCGAAATCATCACCTCACTGGCGAAGACACTCGACGGAAATAACTTACTCACTGAGTCACTCATTCCTCGCGATGCGACACAAAGTACCCTTTGATTGATCAGAGCATATCATCAAAGTATTTCAAAGCTTGCTCACAAATATGCAGGACTCTTCTCAGTAGGTGGCAAGATTCATTTTCCAAGTGCCATTCCTCAAGAAAAAATTGCTGCATTCAAAAGTAACTATAAACTCAATGCGACACAATTTAAACTCATACACGCCAATACCTCTCTCCTGCTTCCACCGAGCAACTTCCCAGAAGAGCTCCTCTTTATGATCAGCTGTATGGAACAAGCAGGCCTCATAGATAATGACCCACAGTTACAAATTTCTATTCCCTGACGTTTGCCCAATCATTTGTGAGCACTGCTCGGAAGTAGTATGATTCTCCTCAGCGAACAACATGTCTCGTATACTCCAGCATCATTTGGCACAACCCATGCTAGTAATACAGGGCGCAGGATGGTCGTCTACGATGCAGGAGTCTATGACAGTTCATTTGTACGAAATAGCAAACATATCACCTGACGTACCGACGTCCTCCTCCTCAAAGACGTCAATCTCATTCCCAAAGCACAAGTAATCTGATCACTTCTCTCACAAACCGAATACGATGGCCGGTTTGCGCAACTAGGAGTTTCTTTCATACAAGAATATGCTGAACTCCTCGACAAACACAATTTACTCCGAGCAGTCCAGTGACCATGGATTTATGACGCCAACTCTCGCAACGCAGAAGATCCCGATGCACTTCGCCACTTTGCACAAGTCAATGCACTTACCGAACAACAAAAGGATGATTTCCTCATCGCCAATTACACCAAGCAAACCAAATGATTGCTCGTCTTCGAACTGAGAGATCTCTTGACTAAGTATCGAAAAAAGATACAAGATATACAACAACATTTTACCAAATAAATATTCTTTCCATGTGTGAAACCCATACACACGGCCCCGATGCAATTGCTACAGCTCCTCAGCATATTTCATGAAACGCATATCTCAACCAACGCGTTGCAACTGCACTCGAGCAAACCCTCACTCGTACCCCAACGATCTGATCATTTCTCACCGATGAGACCGTTGCCCAATTCACGACGCTTCCTACTTCTGACCAACAATTAGCTTATATAATCGATAAAATCACACTCCATTATACTATGCAGGCAGGCAATGCGTATATGCAAGGTGATTCCACCAAAGGAAATGCATTGATGCAAGAGATGAAAGAAGCAATTACAAAAGCACAACAAGAAATAGCAAACAACAAGAAATAATACAACAGATAAGGGGCTTCAACTACGCCTCAGAATGACGTTCCATATATTTCTCTATCATTCCTCCTACTTCCTTGGGGTCAAGCGCCCCAGCAGATTTTTGCATGAGTTGTCAGATAACGAATCAGAGCGGTTTACGATTGCCAGCACGCAGATCAGCGAGCATCTGGGGCGCTGTGGTGAAAATTTCATCAAGCCATATGTTGATTTGCGTCTCGTCTACTCCCGCGGGCAGATCTGCCATCAACGTTTCGAGTGACGCCTTGTTTTCCAATAATTCCTTCATCACTTGTTTGGCTTGTTGAGTAGAAAGTTTGCCTGCTGTTTGCAAGGTGAGGAATTGTAAAAATGTGTCGAATGAAAACGGCACGTCAGCTATATTTTTTTGCGTTTCATTGCACCGACGCGCTATAGGTCAGACAATTCGTGTAGCAGCTAGCTTCGCGTCGTGGCCTGCTTCGAGGGTTTTTTGAAAATAGGTGTCAACTGATGGGTCACTCATCAACCCGTTGATATACTCTTTGTTGAACTGATAGTCATCTTTGTAGTGAGCAATACGTTCACTCGGTAGAACAATCGCGGGTGTTTTGCACAGATCGATTTCATGCAAGTCGAGGTGCAAGGGCGGAAGATCTGGCTCGGGCATATAGCGATAGTCCATAGCATTTTCTTTGGATCTCATGACATACGAAGTTCACTTCGCATCATCTCGTCCTCTCGTTTCTTGCTCGGGAGCAGATCCTGCATCATAGAGTGTGCTTTGTCTCTTGTATTCAAAATCAATTGCTCTACGCACAGCACTAAACGAATTCATATTTTTGATTTCTACTTTGATACCGTACGCTTTTTCGTCAGGCTTTCTGAGTGAAATATTCACATCTGCACGCATTTGTCCTTTTTCCATATCCGCGTCGGAGAGATTATTTCGTTTTGCAATTCTTTGGATCTCTTTGAGAAATGCAGTGACTTCTGGAGCATCACGGAAATCTGGATGAGTCACAATTTCAACAAGTGGCGTGCCTGCACGATTGTAGTCAAGCAAATTTCACGTAGCTGTATGCGTCGTCTTGCCACTATCTATTTCGATATGTGCATCTCTGATCGTCACGGTTTTGCTCTGCGTAAATTCATTATCGACTCGAAACGTTACACTCCCATCGACACACGTAGGACACAACTGCTGAGTAATTTGATAGCCGGTTGGCAGATCTGGATAGAAATATGATTTTCTATCAAAGGTTGAAATTTGGTTGATATGACAATTGAGTGCAAGTCACAAACGAATTGCTTGAGCAAGTGGATCTTGATTGAGTACCGGCAATGCGCCAGGATGTCAGGTACAGACGGGGCAAATATGTGTATTGGGAGCAAGGTTTTCAAATTCCTGTACATTCGCACAACGACAAAATAACTTATGCGCAGAGGTAAGTTTGAGATGTACTTCTAGTCCAATCACTAGCTCATAGGTCATGAGCTGACGAGGGAAATAAAGAAAATGTTCCTATACTAATTCAATTCTGAGTCCAGTGAGTTGTCCAGCGAGTTTGATATTAACTGCGCCCTTGCCGATCGCAAGTGCTTTTTGATCTTCGGGTAGTTCTACCGTTGCCTTGCCATCTGCAATTTGTACTGAGGTCACCTTAGCAGGTTTGAGAACGTCCATGACGAGTCTGTACTCATCACCGGTATCTTCGATGAAGTCGATCTTTTCGCCATCGAGCAGCGACAAGATAGTATTGATTCTATCACCACGATGACCCACGAATACACCAACGGGATCAATTTTCTCGTCATCAGAAGAGACAATGATCTTGGTTCTTTTGCCAGTGATACGAACGATTTTTTCGATCGTTACTCTGCCCTCTTCAAATTCAGGTACAATACGTTTGAGCAACGCTTCGATAAACTCAGGTCCTGCTTGGGTAATATTGAGGTTGATACCACCACTTCCTTTTGAAATTTGTTTGAGGAAGACAATGATTTCTTCACCTGAATTATAGACTCTATTGGGAACTTGCCCTTCGGGAAGGAGGACCACCGTAGCACCATCAATATCGAGTACGACGCTATCACCAATCACTCTCAGTACTTTTGCTTTGAGCAATTCACCTTGTTTGTCTTGGAATTTTTCGAAGAATCTTTCTCTTTCGATATTCTTGAGGTTTTGCTTGATCGTCTGTGCAGCAGCTTGGACACCAATACGCGTAAACTCGAGTGGATCTGGCGTCACGTCAATCGTGAGTGTATCTCCGATAGAGACATCCTTTTTGAGTTTCTTTGCTTCTTCGAGTGTCATCTCTCTCTCTTCTTCTTTATCTTCTATTTCTTTGACAATATCTCGGTCTCTGAAGATCTTGATCGTTCCATCTGCACCGATAGATACTTGAATTTGTGCCTTGCGATCGTTGGGCATATAATCCTTGCGATATGCGGTTCTAATACCGAGCTTCACAATATCCAACACTACATATGGATCATACTTGTACTCAGCAATCAATTGCTTGATCGCCTCTTGAATTTGCTGTCCGTTGAGTTTCATGAGATGTATAAACAAAATAAATGATATCAGGGAATTTTAATAAGACCTCGCCGTTTGGCGAGGTCTTGTGTTTATTGACGCCAATATAGCCATTATCTACACATTTGCAAGACCATTTTCATTTGCAAAACAAATTATTTTCATTATATGTCAATAAAAAATAAATTTCACACCTATGACGTTCTTTAGCATCATTTTATTTTTGAATGTGTTGGGCACACTACTTTTGCTCACGCGTATCCTCTTTAGTCTACACAAAGAAGAGTTTGCCACTACTGAATATCAAGACGATACGCAACTTGAATATCGTGTTGCACTGATATTTGGCATGGGGTTTGGTATCTTCTTTGGTATATTTTTGGGAGCTATGCAAGCAAATATGCTCTACGCTCATTTACCCCTCGCCCAAGAGATATCCAAAGGAGGTATGGTATGCGTGAGCATACTTTTTTGTATAAGTGCGCTTACGGGCAGAGACATACCACACCATATCACCGCATGGGTCATTGGATGTATATTCTTGGTAGCACTCATCGTTGGAGAAATCATCGCCAACGGGATGACCCTCTTGCTAGTGGCGTCACTCGTGTTGCTCATAGGGAAACTCGGCTATGGAGCAAAAAAAATCTACCAATAATCATAAGTAAAACATCGCTTTGCCACAGGCTAAAGCAAAAGAGTCTCTGCTTCAGGGACTCTTTTTTTATAGAGAAAATAATATTGACTTTATGCAATAGATATTTATTGATACATAGACAGTTTTGCCTGACCTCGTCAGAAACAAGGCAAGATCATTACCTCACACTCACACAAAAAAAAATTATGAGTTTATTTACAATTTTAAAACAACGTCAAAACGACGTGGAAACACTGTATGATCAGCTGGAGATATATCAAAAAAGCTATGCTGACGGCGCATTGCAGATCAAAGAACAAGCACAGATCTCTCGTGAACGGTTCCGAAAATACCTTATTGGTATCTCACTCGCAATTTGCATATTTGCTCTTTGGACTAGTCATTTATTTTCACTTGTACTAGTTGCTCTGTTTTGGCTGTTGAATGATATTGATGATATTATCATGATCTTTCGACCGGGTCTTTACCGAAGACTCAATCTGAGTGAACATGCTTGGGTAGGTCGTGGAAATGAACCAAATAAAGAACTCGTGAGCGACTACGAAAATATCAAATCTACAAATGAGAAATGCGACGAGGCAGTACTTCAGCGAGATAGAGCCAAAAGAGATATTCTTCTGCTCCTCCAACAACATCTTCCAGAGATTGATTTTAGCAAACTTCCCTCAGAAGCACAAAGTGATCTCAAGCAATATCTAGAGATGCATGCAACTCGCTCTAGAGAATTAGATGTAGATGATGATAGTGAGGACGAAGATAATGGAGAAGCAGTCCAATTAGCCGGAGGAGAAGAAAGAGAGTAATAAAATAAAAAAGATCATATGAAAGAAACATCTCAATGGAGAGAAGCATGCAAGGCATACCTCTACTATGACAATCAACAACATGAAAGAAGACAGTTCAGCATGTACACAACCATTGCGTGGCTAAGTGTGATTATCAGTCTCTCGCTGATAGGAGTTGGTATAGGAACTCATCTTATCATCTCCTTGCTGGGAATTGGTGGTGTGCTCATAGGGAGTATTGGTCTCAGAAAATTGTATCAGTGGCGTACTCAGCGTGTTGCATACTATGCAAACACACCTGTACCTACGCTTGGACAAGATGAGGCGCTCCAAATCATGAACCAACTGAGCGATAGCATATCGCTTGAAGAACGACAAGCGATCTACAAAGAAGTTAACGACGAGATTATGTCGTAATGCAAACCCGCAGTATCTGCGGGTTTTTCTTTCGCCCTCCAAAAAAATCGCGTTAGCGATATCTTTGCATCTTCATAACGAAGTATGATTGATGCAATGATCCTGCACCTCTGGTGTGGGGTTTTTTGGAAGTAAGAATGACCCCTTATCTTTGATAAGGGGTTTCTTTTACTCTACTAAAACACAGTTATATTTTTTGTGATTGATTCAATGACCCCATGCCAAAGGCGTGGGGCTTATTTTCAACCTTTAACAAAAGACGGCTCGATGATGGTACTCACCACCCAAGCAACCACATACCAAAACATATAGACGGCAAAATGTTCTGCTGACGCATGCGAGCCTCATAGATACGTAGTGATCACCGCCACGAAATATCCTCAAGCGAATAGCGCAAACCAACGACTATCGAAAAAGAAAAATCCTCGCGTAATCAAAATACAACACAGCAAGGTTTCATCGGTGAATAATTCTCTGTAGAGAATACCATAAATCAAGAAGAGCCACACTATACCCGTTCGCGTATACTTGCCTCGCAACTGATGGAGTGTAGGAAGAGGGTGAGGTTTTTTCATAGCTACAAATAAACTAAATTTCACTTGTTCCTAACTCTGTGACTGACAGTTGTTTGTGTGTATGCAACGTATATCGAAACAAAACAAGCGCACAGAGTGCCAAGACTACCATTGACCACGTATAGACATGCACAAAGCTACTGATGCTGTCTGCAGCGATATGCAACCACACCATGACCAAGAGACCAAACCCTATCAACACCATCGCACACCGTTTTTGTTTCCAAGCGACTAGGAGTTTGAGAATTGTCGTAAACACAAAGATGCTTCCTGAACCAATCAGCAACCATTGCAACCAATCTGCATATCCTACCAATGTCGGTTTAAATAAATACAGCACATATCCTCCCAGCAATCGAGACCCCAGGTAGCCTCCTACAATCACGAATGCAAGCAACGTCAGATAATTACGCACTTGAATGCGTGAGACATGATGGACGACCGACTTAGACAGCTGTGGATAATACACTGTCTCCACGGATCCGGCCAAGAAGAAAATAAACTTTGCCAAGACACTCACCGCGACATAGATACCCGCCTCATCACCGAAATACTTGTGTTGTACGACAAAAATATCTATCTGGCTGAGCAACATCGACACTACCGCTACACTAGCGAAAAAAGTGATGGGGGGAAGATGTGAACGAAAATCATCGACAATACGTATCTCAGTGTCGTGCGTTGGTTGTTGTTCTGCTATTTTTCTCGTACTCAACCACTGCAACGTGACTCACACGAGTGAACCAATACTGACCGCAGCAATTGCACCGGCTACTCCCAAATCCAACCGCATCGCCACGGCTCCGAAACTCACTCTACAGATAGCTCCCGCTATCAATATACCTGAAATATGTTCAAATTTATGGGTACCTTGGAGTAATCACCCAAAGACGATTACATAGCCGGTAAACAAATAACTAAACGCAACGAGAATAACCAATCGAAAGCTAGGGAGATGCAAATAGCTCGTCAACAACGGACTCAAGCAGACGAAAAAGGAAAACAAGACTATCCCTCGTTTGATAGCAAATCATTTTCGGTAGCGTTTGAGTGCGGAGAGCTGTTGAGGATTATCGGCATGTTTGCTAAACTGTTGCGTCAGATACATACCGAGTCCAGCACTCACCACACTGAAAATATTGAACATACTCATCAAGGACTGGAAAATAGCGAAATCCGCGCTACTCAAATAGCGGATCATCATCGGATGATAGAGATAATTTATGGTACCGGTAATGACAGCAGCGACCGTCGTCACTACCACATAATAATAATTGCCTCGCCTCTTACGCAATTTTTGCATGAGATGAATCATCTACCAACTGCCCTACTAAAAAACTACTGTCTTTTCCTCCAACTTCGTACACCATAGCACAACAGTATCATTGCTCACCCACCACTTCGGAGCAATCCTCGATACACCCATACTTGCGGACGAAAGAGAAGGGTGTAACGCAAGGTAGTAATCTCTGAGGAAGCTGGGATTTCTAGGCTTCGTGCTTGTGCATAGCCAGCAGTTTGGATATGACGGGCGCCTGTACTAGGCAACAAATCATCTATACGAAAGATATCCTCAGGCATGAACGTATACTCTGGTTGCACACACTCGGTCACCGGTCACCATGCATCAGTTCATGTCGTTGTAAACGGTTGCTGGCAAGGGAAAGGTGTTGTACGTTCAAGCATATCTCGTCATTCATGATAGGTTTCCAAGAAAGTAAGTTGCACACCTGTGACTCATGCTGGCACAGTGACTTCTATTGTATAGTAGGTCGGATTGATACGAGCAAATTGGACGGCACCGGTAGATGCACTAATCCGAGGTCTATATGCTTGATTACCAAAGATACGCGTCCCGTCTGTCATACCCAAATCAAGCTCTTGCAAGTACGGACTCTGTTGCAAAAGCGTATAGTAGTCTTGATAGGTTTGCTTACTGGTCTCCAATAGCTTCTGAGCTCTTTTCGCTCAGGTCACCCCTTGCACGACAACTTCATAATCTTGTTTACCAAAATAGACATAGAGATTATCCTGGTTTTGATCATCAATCATAGGCAACACTACATAGCGAATAGCGAGACTATCCAAGAACGCATCCGCCCCACTCAACTGCAACAACGAGTGCATCTTGGCATAGGAATTTTCTCCTGTATAGCCCGTATATTTGAGTTTTCTATTAATCTCATCAGAGAAAGATATTCTCGGTGCAGTACCATCATACCGCATCCAACGGCTATACTTGGGGATTATGAGTGTCCTACCCAAGGTGGAATGATCTCTCAAAAATGCATTGAGACGTGTATAGTCAGACGATGGATGTTTGACAACAAAAAGTGATCCTATTGTTCCCGAAATATACGATCTTGCATTCCAAGCACTCAAGCAAACGAGTCAACTCATCATGATCCAAAATAAGACACGCAATTTTCTTTGCTGTCGCAATCGAGCAATCCCTCACGCAATCATCACACTATAGCTCATAGCAATGAGTACGAAAAATTTGCTTGCCTCACGAAACGCACTGAATCCAGGGAAATACTCGAAGAGAATTTTGTAAATTACTCCTCCAGGAGGCGCAACTTGTTTTGCCAAGAAAATACCAAGCAACGCAAGGAGTGCAAAAAACTGCATGGTCGGGTGCTTGCGCTGGACGAAAAATCCTCATCGTGCAGCCAGCGGAACAAACCAAAAATACCAAGGGATGGGTTGGTTGATGAATGCCTTGTTGATCACGCCATCTCGTCGTGGATGGTGAAGCGTGAACGCATAAAGCAAATCAAAATATTGATTACCAAACAATCCTCTGTTGAATAAATGATTGTCGGTGATTGTTCCTAAGCTATGAGACAAAGGAAGATATCGTCGTAGGTTGAGCAACACGAGGATAACTCATCACCCGAGCAGCAACATTCGTGTCTTGCGAGAGATACTCTGCTGTTTTGCTCACCAAAAAAGTGTGTAACTTGCTAGCACTCACGCCATGATATACCCTGCTCTCGGTTCATACCCAAGACACAATGAAAACAAGAGAATGGTCACCACCAAGAGATATCATTTGTGCGTACGCAAAAACGCATCATACGCAAGTCGCACGAATGCAAACAAACTAAATCACGCTGCGAGCGTGACATGTCCCGTTTGCAAGGTCAGGAAATAGGTACTATAGCAAAAAACGAGTGAACTCGCCACACCTCCTCGTACAGATTTCCATATACGTTGTCCCAATAAGAAAAATCCTATCGTCGCACACAACACACTCGGCCACAAAAAAATAATTCTCTCGGCAAGTGCATACTCGATTCAAAATGTTCCGAGTAAGGGGAAGAGTTGCCAACTCCACTGCCCGAGATCCAATACTACATCTCCTAGACTCATGACACTCCTCCAAATGTAGAACGCATGATGCCCATTGAGGAGATGAGGGAGATAGCCTCGATCCCCATGCGAAATAATACCCAACGACAAAAACCATGCATGATACACACCCATAGCACACGTGACTAAACATCCAATTGCCAAAAAAATCTGTTTCATACTACCCTATGTATAAAATTTCCTATCCTCTCAAAAGACGCTCATACAATTCCTGATGTTGCTGCGCAGACTTCGCCCAAGAGAACTGCTGACAAAACTGATAGTTGCGTTCAATCACTTCATGTTTTTGATGTTCAGGAAGACGTAAGGTTGAAATCAGTTTAGCAGCAATATCCTCTACACGTGTAGGCTCCACGAGAAAACGTGTGTCCTGCATCAACTCTTGCATACTACTTGTGTGGCTCGTGATTACAAGCGTTTTGGAAGCCATGGCCTCGATGATAGGGAAACCAAATCCCTCATAAAATGAAGGATATACAAACACTTCAGCATGACGATACAAGGAAATAAGTTCTTCTTCGGTTGCATATCATCGCAAGGTCACTTGATCACGGACACCATACTTTTCTGCTTGTGCACAAAGCATCTCTGTTTGTTTTTTTCCTATTATGCCGACTACCACATAACGTATCACTATATGATGCTCTTTGAGTACGGCTAATGCTTCGATCACAGAAAGTATATTTTTTCTTTTGGGATGCGTCGTCAATGAAAGTACATAGGGTTCCTCTATCAAACGCTTGGTGACTTGTGCACGCAAAAATATCTCATTGAGTCCTGGATAACTCACCATGATGTTCTTGGGATCAACTCCATAGTAATGCATGACATCTTTTTTGGTGTGTTGGGACACCACGACGATAGCATCTGCCTTGGCGATTGAACGGGCAATCAATCGTCTATACAAGACTCTAAACGTGAAACGATAGAGATGTGGCATAGTACGTAATGAGAGATCATGGATAGTCACTACATACTTGCATCGTTTGGGTTTCCAAAACGGTAATATAAAACTAGGACCGTGAAAAATTGCAGGTTTCCATTTGAAAATCAATTGCAAAACACCAAGGACATCAAAAAAGATACCCGCTATACCATGTGCAGAACAAGCGATTCTTTTAGTCTCCCCAAGCGTATGCTCACCTTCTGTTTGAAAAAATAATACATTATCTTGTATGTTTCAGACTGCTTGAAAAAGTTTCTTGATATAATATGGCACTCCAGATCATTTCTGCTGGAGTAACCTTGTATTGATAGCAATACGCGACGGGGTGTGCATAGGTACCTACAACATTAAAAAGCCAAAATGGATGCTCCCTCTGATCCTATGATAGCAAAAAAGCGGCAGAAACAAAGCTAAATAACAGAGTGTTCTCACTCTGTCTGACCATGAAACAACCGCAGCATGGGGAGGGGTATACAAAATCAAATAACGATAGCCATATAAGAGAAACCAAACACACCCTACTAGTCCACTAACAACTACTGCTTCCCATCCTCACCAACAACCCAGGCCAATCATGGCCAGGAGCAACACTACACAGCCCAAAAAAAGATAGGAAATCCTTCCTCCTATCCTGGGTTGCATCATCGGAGAAAACGCTCACAAAACTTTTTCACGATGCTTCTTATAGAGTCACACCTCGTTTCCTCTACTTCTTGCACGCATCAAAAATCTTTCGAAGCTCAAGATATTAGCTGGATGCTGTACGCGCATGTGAGCAATGTACTCCAAGTGATATCCTTTCTCCTCGAGTGAAACTACGAGATCGATATCATGTCCCAACATTCACAAAAACTCATTCGTAAACACCATCTCATCTGTAGCAAAAACTGAACGATCAACTGCCAGATTCGCTGTCACGCCAATGTGGTGGACCGGAGCCATCTTTCGAGGGAAAATAATCGTATCATGGGAATAGGTGCATCCTCCAATGAGTTTCTTCTTTTGCTTTCTGATCTCCTGTGCAATCACCTCTATCCAATCTGCATCACACGTACAGTCTGCATCTGTGAAAGCGAGAATATCACCTTTAGCATGACGAACACCAAAATTTCTCGCAGCTCCCACTCCCTTGTTTGGTTGATAGACATACGTCAACGGCAGTGAAGATTGTGAAGCAAAACGTTCAACGATCTGTTTGGTGTCATCTGTTGATCCATCATCTACCAAGATAACTTCAAAACGATCTCTGGGAGCAGTTTGCTGATCCAATGCGTGCAAGGTCGCCAAGACCGTACTACCCGCATTATATGCAGTTATTACCACAGAAATACACGGTTTGAAAGAGACTGTTTCCATCGTTATAAACTAATAAATATTCTTTACCTTCCTTCGTTTCCCCCGTACATAGCCACACGCACCACTCGCCATCTCAGCTGTTTTCATCACGAGCATACCAAGTCACACCAACGGACGTGCAAAAAGTTTGCGCGGTGAACGGAGAAACAACGCATACCTCTGCCCTATACTCGCCTGTTGGGCAAAATTAGCTTGGTTGGCTTCTTTTGTTTGGTAGGCGCGCAATCTCTGCCCATAATAAAATTTTTTGTGGCATGTTCTTCACAATGACAACGTTCATTCATCATGATGAATATATGCATCAATTCTTCCTATGCACTCTTTGCCATAGACGTGTTGTATGCGTTGCGGAAGGTCATAATCCTCCGTGCCAATGTTTGCTTCATCATATCATCACATTTCTAGATACACTGCTTTTTGAAAACATCTCGCGGCTTCCATTCGATCCACCCCTACGTAAAATGATCTTTCTAGCTGTTTGCATTGTGCTCGAAATCCTTGACCAAATGAGACCTCTGGAATCACAATACCTTTGATCAAAGCGTGGGAGACAAAAAGCGCGACACATTTCTCTACGACCTGAGGTTCCAATACCATATCACTATCTATGATCAAGACATATTCACCTTGCGCATGTTCTACCCCAAAATTTCTTTGAGCTGATCTCTCAGGCCCCTGAGAAAAAACATGGGTGGTAAATTTCTTAGCAAGAGCCAGCGTACTATCTATTGAGAAATTATCTACCACAATAAGTTCAATAGCTGAATAGGTTTGTTGTTTGATCGACTGCAAACATGTCTCGATCGTCCTCGAGCTATTTTTGGTAGGAATGATGATAGACATCAACGGTTGCATACCTATTTCGTTACCACATTAAAATGAGTTCACATCATATGATCAATACGTTCATGATCTGGCGTAAACGCCTCAAATCCTGAATTGGGCGTCAACGTAATTTCTCCGAAGTAGACTGTATCGTTCACCTCATAGAAATCAACTCTCATCAGCGGAAATCCTGTAGATATCTGTCTTGCATAGGACAACATCTTCTCTAAGTTTTTTGGCTTAGGAAGTGGCTTCATCGCTTTGAGGTTCATAATACCAAACGGTTGTTCCACTCGCTGTGTGTCAAAAAAGTTTACTCTATGGTCACCGAATCTATCACTATTTACTTGAATAAAATGAGGTTCGCCATGAAAACACATAAACTTGTAGTCATAGGGTCGTCAAGTAACTGCATCATGTAAGAGTGCTTCCACAATGATCTTTTTAGAAATTCATCTATATTGTAACTCTCTCCCAATTTTCCAAAAATCATCTTCTAGCCATTGCGTAAGTTTTTGATGGGTTGCATGTCTATCAAGTTGTGATTTATCTTTGACGAAAATATTGTATTTACTGCCATGATTGCATTTGATGACAAAAGAATCCGGCAAATCATCGAATGGTATATCCTCAGGATGCTCACCTTGTCGATACAAGGGCACCAATACTTCTTCACCCAATTGTGCACTGATAAATGCTCTCACCGCATATTTGTCAGCTAAATGACTAAACTGTGGAACAGCATACTGCAATTTTATAAGTTGTATCTTTTCCGTATAGGTTTGTGGATGAGTAAAATCTGGCCATCTCCTGAACGTCCGGCGATAGGCAAGGCGCAAATACATTTTATGCGGAATGAGTAGTAGTGTATTCCTCACTATTCTCTTACATCGACGTGGTAAGTGAGAGAGTATGTTCATTATGCAAAGAGCAATGAAACAAAAGTTTTAATGTTATCATCTCGCGTAGGATATGCATGGATTGCTTGGTGAGTGTCGGAAACTAATTTTGTATACGTATCTTCAGATGCTTGTATGGTAGTCACGATGCTTTCCCAATTATTCTTGGGGACAAGATAGCCATTGGTTCAGTGATGTACCACCTCATCTACTCCAGGTATGCTATACGCAATCACGGGTACTCCTCTTCTGTTTGCCTCGAGTGCAGTCAATCCAAATCATTCCTTATCACTCGTGATGAGCAAATACTTCGTTGTATCAAGTACAGGAATAAGTTCTTGCTGAGTAAGTTTGCCATGAAAATGCACCGATCACGCAACTCACAAACTATGTACTAACGACTGTAAAGATGCATACTCATTGGCATCTTGTGCATATCAAATAATATTGAGTTCCCAGGTGGGATCCTGCACACGCAACGCATGCAGTATGGTGATCGCATGATCCATTTGTTTGTTGGGAATAATTCTCCCGATGATCGTCAAAACGTTCTTTTTGGGAACAATATCTGCAAACGAAATCAACGGCATGTCCGTACTATTGGGAATGACCGTGACCTTGTCGAAACCATGTGCTTGCAACTCTTTGGCAGTGCCTTGCGAAACCGTGATAGTCATTTTGTGTTTGTACAAGGACAACACGAAAGTGTTATATATCCACAAACAGCACTTCCCGAGCCATCCCATACGTCGCTTCTGCTGAAAGTAATCAGTCCATTCTTGTGTACCTAGATGATGAATCAACAACACAATCTTGGTACGTCGTGCATACAACGGACTCAACAACGGGATACCACCTGCATGATCTATGATCAGGTCGAACTTTCCTGCACCATGACGCACATACCAACTCCAAAACAAAAAATAGATGGTATGAATACCAAACATTCTTTTGACTTGTATACCATCGATCTGTTGACGACGCAAGGCTCCTGGAAACAACGGAGCAATTTGCGTCACGTGATGCCCTTGCACAACTAAGCCTAGCATATATTTGTGCAACACAATTTCTGCACCTCCTGCTCTGGGGTGGTGAATATCCTTTCGCGAAAGAACAAGTATCTTTAGAGGAACCATCAAATCACAAAGATAAAAGAGGTGTTAGCGCTCCTCGTTTGGTAGGTCACTACGTAACTTCTCAAATGCGTCTGTCAAAAAGCCTCTAATCAACGTGCTGGAGGTGGTTTTGGTGTACGGGAAAAAGATAACTTCTACACCGAGTGGAGCAAATTCCTTTTCCAATCTTGTCCATTTCTCAGATCACTGCCAATCACTGCCTTTGAAGACGCGATGAAACTGTAGGTTTGGCCAATGGAGGAATTCATCTGTATGCTCATGCAGTACTACCTCATCCACAAAAGATATATGTTTGAGTATTTCTACTCTCTCTTCATAGGGAATCACGGGCCATTTCCCCTTTTCACGAAAGGTGCGTTCATCAGAAGTGACTCCTACGATGAGTACGTCACACATCGATTTTGCATTCTTCAAAATATTGAGATGACCTATGTGGAACAGATCCCAAACTCCTGTAGTAAAACCTATTATCTTTTCCATAGCACGACAAGCATAAAAATAAATATTATTCAATTCTCTCAATCGCTTTCATCGCCTCAAAGAGTTTCACGTTTCTCTCAGACCAGGCTCTGTTGGTATAGTACCATCACACACAAATAAACAACATCATCCACCTCAAATTAATTGCGATAGCATAGAGTAACACAGCAATATGCATGGAATTAGTTACAACACCAATCAGTAAATAATAACGAAAGTTTGAAAACAACGTCATCAAGACATGTTTCGGGGTGACGAGCTGATAGAAAAATTCACTTCGTAGATCCCAGGATTTGGCTTGGGTAGTCTGTTCGATCACGTCATTACCACCGACACAGTTGGTATTGAATCTACCTTGAAAAAAATTGGTCATTTTGGAAGACCCGATAATACCAAACAAAGCAGTGATACCACCGACCACATAGAGAGGTTCATACCCCATGAAATAGAATTTGAGCGCAAAGGTCAGTACGAGTGAGGTCACCACCACAGAGTCCAATTCCTCGTCCAAGAACTTTCCCTGATCTGTCTTTTTGTTGTAATTTCTGGCTAAATCCCCATCTACGAGATCAAAAAAATAACACAAAAAAATAGTACCAATTCACAATACATTATACATATATGATGCACTGAAGAAGAGCCACATGCTCAATCCACCAAAGACAAATACTCTAAACAAGACCACTTGATTGGGGTTTATTCACACCATATTGAGATAATGGGCAACAATCACCGAAAATTTTCTGAGAAAAAGAGCTGTTTGCGAAAAGGTTTTCTTTTGGGTCTTGCGAATCTGTGGAGCGCTCATGAGCAAAAAGAAGGTAAATTACTAGTTGCATGCTATACATTTCTATGGCGTATACAAGCCATTTTCTTCGTCAATGAGATACAGAATAAGATCTGATGAAGTACTCACCACGTGCATGCCAGTGAGCGTAGCAAGCCACGCATAACGTTCGAAATCCGCACAGGTTGGTGTGTACACAATACCATCAATTCAGTGCTGTTGCAGTAAACTAACCTCATGCGTTGTCAAAAATGTTTCGATATCTTTGCTACGTGCTGAAGTGCTATTGGTATACAGATCCCCAATTTCAATATTATCACCTATGATGACTGAGGCAGGACGCATATAAGCCCTCAGTGGATTCGCAATCACCTGTTTCGTCCAGGCACACTGCATATAATTATGCCAAGGGAGATGCACTCGCGTTTTGCCTTGCAAAGCGGGGGAAGTTAGTAATTCACGGACATCACTATAACTACTTGGATAGTCAGTCACCGTATATCTCCCCTGCATGCCACCTATCACTCACGGTGCTCGTGCAAAACAAAGCAACAGCATAGCACCCGTATATCGCCTACTATCCCGATACTTTTGTACAGCCAATCACAGCCACATTCGGCCATATACTATGCCAGGCAAGAGCAGCATCATATACACACCTACTCGTTTGTGGGGTTCTCTCATACCACGATAGCCGGGCAGGTGATCATGTAGCCACTGCACCGTAGGGGCCAACATATCAGAAGCAATACCCACACCGAGGAGGAGAGAAAGAAGAGCAACAACCATGATTCGCACTCCTTGAGAACGTGTGAGCAAGCGCTGACGCACTGCCCTATATCGTCCTCGTCGTCACAGACACACGAGCAAGCTCCCCGCTATCCACCACCTCGCATTGGATACTACGGGAATGTATGCACTGCCATATTTTTCCCCTCGAAATCCATATCACAACAACGAGGTCACAATTGGCCCCATACTGCCATACTGAATCGTCGCAAACTCCTCCATATTAGCGGATGAATACGAAAGTGCTTTTTCTACGAATTGTGTCGTGCCACTCAGTCCAGCCAAGAGTCGATTCGCATTGAGGAGCCCAACGATACCAGCGATAATGCCTGCTTGCACAACCGGTTTCCAACTTCTTTGGACGAGAACGAAACAGATGAGCATGAGCACTATCATGAAACTTGCGTGTTGCATCGTCATCATAGCTACTCATCGAAAGCAGCCGATAATCAATGCATCTTTGTGTCTCAATGTTTGCCAACGAGTAAGTAATCGATATATTCATCGACCCAACAATACTATTCACAACCAAATACCTGGTTGTGTTCCCATCCTCGCACTATATACCGGATTGACTACAAACAACGTCATCCCCACTAGCAATGCTCAGGTCTGCAACCGTGGAGATGCATGTGCAAATCCGTGTTTCACTATCCATCCTGCCCGTCTGTACCCAAGCAATAGCGACCCAACACATAGTCCTCCTAAATAAAGTTTAGATCACCATACATGCCCAAACATCCACAAGATACCATCTGTCACTGTCCAAATCCATGCCTTGTGAAAATAGTAAGACCCCTCCCAGAGACGTATTGGCGCTGGTACATAATCAAGCAAAAATATGGCCTTCGTCGGATGAAACCATCCCGTCCCCATCACCAACACAAAAAGTACTACTCACCACACTCGTGGCAAATATGTACTTCGATACGAATACAAAACAGTTGCTTTATGAGCCATGAGGTACGGGATAATTAAGTGTCTCTTTGACAATATAGAGTGGTCTTCCTTTGACCTCCTCGTGAATTTGTGCAATATACATGGCGATCAGTCACAATGAGATCATCATGATCCCTACGAAAAATGTATTAGCCATGACCATGAATCCCAAGTTGGTGAAACCGAAACGATCCAATGTAAACTTATCAACTACAATCACTACCATCATCAAAAAACTGATCACCGTAATCAATGACCCTAGCTTCCCTACCAACTTCAACGGCCAAACAGAAAACGACGTGATACTCGTAATGGCCAAGTCGGTCAGTTTATTGTATGAGTAGCTCGGGATACGGCCGTGGGGATTGGGTAATGCATCGAACACCAAGACCTGCTTGGGAAATCACATCCAATCTATCAGTCCTCTATAAATTCTATTCTTCTCTTTGAACTGCAGAAAAATATCTACCACTTTGCGATCTAGCAATCTATAATCCGTCGTTTGTGGTTCAAACGGAAATTCACTGATACTATTAAAGAGTTTGTAAAACAATGCGCTACTTCCTCTCTTCAACCAACTTGCGCCCGGTGTATGAGGTCTGCGATTATAGACAATAGCATACCCTTCTTCTCGCGCACGCACGAAATCACCCAGACGCTCTACCGGATGTTGTCCATCCGCATCCATTGTAATCACCGCCTCGCCCTTAGCATATTGTAATCCTGCGCTCATAGCGAGTTCTTTGCCAAAATTACGTGAAAAATTGATACCTTTGACACGCACATCTTGTTGTGCCAACGCACTGATCACCTCCCAGGTCTCATCCAAACTTCCATCATTCACAAAAATCACCTCCCGCTCATAGGTCGAAAGTGTGGTCAGATGGGTAAGCAACGTGCGTGCAACATCCGCAAGTCATCTTGCTTCGTTGTAGGTAGGAATAACGATACTCAACATTTTTTTCATGACCAAAGTGAGGTGAAAAATAGAACACCACCACCATAGTGATCTCCGCGCACAAAACAAATCTTTGTTAGCTTGTGATTTGAACGAATGCTACACCTTATTTTACTCTCTTTGATCATACATAAACAACGGGTGTAGCATAGTAAAGATGCTTTTGGGGAGCGAAATAAAAAAAGGCCTCCCCTCACGGGTCGGCCTTTTCAAGAAAGATATAGTAAGCTCACTAATTATGGAGTCTCACCTTCTGCTGGAACTTCCTCTGCTGGAGTTTCCTCTGCTGGAACTTCTTCCGCTGGAGCCTCATCTTCATCAGCTGCAGCTTCACTACCTGCAATTCTTTGGAGCATGATCAAGACATATCCTCTCAGTTCATCGCTCAATGGGCTATCAATATCAGTCATGATACCTGCTTCAAGCAATGCTTCGAGATGCGCATTCATATCAGGTCCTGCATGCTCGTCACCATAGAGGTATCTAGAAAGAACTGCTGCGAGCTCTTCTCTAGTTACATGATCAGATGGTCTAAAGTTATCAATCAAACCAGACATATCATTCTTCCATCCCATGATACCATAGTCACATGCCATCTTGATGTACATCTTGAGCTCATCATCGAATGAGTCGTAGTCACCATAGGTAGTGATATCACAAATTGGGTTATCTACTTGCTCTGTACCATCGACATTTTTGATGTAAGCACTCATCATCTTAGCAAGCTCTCCTCTGTTCACTGGATCATACAATCTTGCTTCTTCCAAATCTTGAGTAGTCAAACCATGTTCACGTCCAAATTCGTATGCATCAACTACTTCAGGATCACCTGCATATTCACCTGCATCATCACCTTCGTCAGATCCGTCATCAGTTGCTCCCTCGTCTGTTGTGTCGTCTGTGGTGTCATCAGTAGTATCCTCATCATCAGTTGTGTCCTCGTCTGTGTCTTCTGCATCGCCGTCATCGTCATTAGATGAGTTAGAATTACCAGAAGGACCACTTCCACCACCAATAATTTCAGAACAATCATAGCCATAGCCATAACCATAGTAGAATCCATAACTTGTACATGCGTACCCTTGTGTAGGTTCTTCCATGAAGGTACCTACGATTTGTGTAGCCAATACATTAAATACACCAGCTACATACAACACTCCTGCCAAAGCAAAGAATCCTGTGATTTTTTGGAAAAGATTTTTGTTCATCAACAATAATATAAAAAGAATAAATATACAAGCATGATGAATATGATTTTAACAGTAAATTGCAAGGCTCCACGTCATTTTTATTATGTACAAAATTTGAAATAATGTCATTGCAGGTCATTTTTGAGTAGTTTTCAGGTGAAATAAACCTTTTCGACCTCCATATTTAAGCTTTTCTTAATCAAGAAAAGTACTATAATGATGCATGTTCTTTTTTTAGACAACTCCCCTGCTCTGCGCATGCTCCTTTCCACCTCTCAACGTATAGCTCTACGTTTTACGCTCACCATTGCGGTGATTGTTTTTGTGTTGGGAATTGTGATCAATGCCATTTTTTTCTGAAGTCGACGACGTAGAGAACAAGCTCGTTTTGCGCCACTGGCGACGGTAGCTGATCTAACTTCCCCTACTCCCAGAGAACGTCTCATGCTCCAACAAATGCAAAGGAAATTTGCGAAGCAGTATAGTGCTACGTTCGGTCCGAGAGATATTCTCCTCATCGATGCACATGGTATGGAAGCACAAGAACTACAAGAGCATACCGTGCGAAAAAATATTTCTCACATCGACGACGAATGGTATCTGTATCGAATGACTCCTGCGGGAGACGAACTCGTCATTGTAGATATTTCTATGACCGTCAACAATCAAATAATATTGCTGTGGATTACGTTGATTACCGTGATTGTATGTAGTCTCATCGGGTACGGTGTTTCCCTCATTGTGGTCAAAAAAAGCTTACGCGACTTGCACACCCTTGCTGAAAAAGTACAAAAAATTGATGTCGATACCCTAGAGACCAAATTCACCTTTGCTCATCTCCCTGCACATGATGAGATGCAAATTGTAGCCTCTTCACTCCAGCAAATGACCACTACCGTACACGAACAGGTGCAGGCGATCAAACAATTTGTTGCGAATGTTTCCCATGAATTCAAAACTCCGTTGATGTCATTGCAATCAACTATTGAGGTCGCACAGAAAACCAAACAATATGATCATCTCTTCACCCAAGTTAGGGAGCAAGTAGGAAGTATGCAACGTCTTCTCGATACACTGACCATGTTGACACGTCTGCATACCACTACTACTCACCATCATCAAAAAATTGTTCTTGCACCATTTCTAGGATCACTGGTGACCAACATGCAACGCACCTATCCAAACCATACGCGAACACTCAACTGTGACACTGCTCTCAGCATACAAGGAGATGTGTGAATTCTCGAACGCATCGTGACCAATTTGTTGGATAATGCAGGCAAGTTCACTCCTGTAGGTGGACAGATAACTATCAGCGCAACGACTCATCATCTCACAATAGAAGATACATGAGCAGGTATTGCACCAGATGACCTCGCACATATTCGAGAACCATTCTGGCAAAGCAATAGCGCTAGAAGCACAACTTGATTTGGATTGTGATTGAGTCTCGTCAAACAACTCGTTGCCGTCATGGATCGGAAAATCAGCGTGAAAAGCGAACTAGGTAAGGGAACTACGTTCACGCTTCATTGGTATAGCTAGATTAGATAGTAAATCTGCGAGAAAACCCCCCTGCCTTTATCCCCTTTAGGGGGTTCGGCATCCCTACCCATACGGGCACCAAGGCCCTCATAGGGGGGAATATCCGTTTGTTATCCTAGCTCACCTGCTTAAGAAAGAATTAAGACACACCCATATACTCTTGAGCGTATCGTCCACTTGGTCGCGACAAGTAGGAGACACGCTTTTATAAAACTATTATTCCCATGAACAAGACAATTACCTTTTTGAGTATCGCAGCGGTAGCAGTTGTTGCCGGCGGACTCTTGACACTCACGCTCACCAATGCAAACGAAACTCTACCATTCAATATGATGAACTCCAAGGGAGCTGCTTTCGGAGGCAAAGGCATGCACGGATTTTGAGAAAAATTCGCTGAGGTCAAAACTGCAATCCAAGCAAATGATTTCGCTGCATTCCAAACCGCAGTAACAGACACTCCCTTTGCAGACAAGATCACTACTGAGGCGCAATTTGCACAACTCGTAGAAATGCACACCCTCATGCAAGCGGGTCAAAAAGAGGAAGCTAAAGCAATCGCTGAATCACTCGGATTACCAACAATGATGAAAGGGATGCGTGCAGAGAAAGGAGTACAAAATGAAGCTATCAAAGCAGCTATCACCGCTAATGATTACACCGCATTTCAAACTGCACAAGCTGAACTCCCGAATAGTCCTTTAGCTTCTATTGATACTGCTGAAGAATTTGCAAAGCTGGTGAAAATGCATAGCTTACTTGATGAAGCCAAAGCAATAGCAGAAGAACTTGATCTCCCTATGATGCAAGCAGGTGGCCACAGAGGCCCAGGCATGATGAAAGGATTTATGAGAAAACTTGATAATGGAGATAACGAACCAGCATTCGATGATGACGATGTCAATGATGATAAGGAGGATGATAAATAAGAAGTAATTCACATAGGTCACAAAGATAAAATCAAACGTATTTATTCATTGTATACACCACATGTACCGTCTGCTCTTGATAGAAGATAATACCACCATATGACACAACATAGTTACCTACCTAAATCACGAAGGATGGCAAGTTGACCGGCATCAAGACGCAATCTCGGGCAGACAGGCATATAATGACCACACATATGATCTTATCATTTTGGATATCATGCTCCCTGGATGAGATGGAATAAGTCTCCTCAAGGAATTGAGAACAAAAAAGCAAACGCCCGTCATCATGACAACAGCCAAAGGACAGATAGAAGACAAGCAAGATGCTTATGACCTAGGAGCTGACGACTATCTCGTCAAACCCTTTGCGCTCGAGGAACTCGTCATGCGTTGCAAGGCACTCTTCAAAAGGACACAAATTCAAGACATCTTTCATCTATGAGATATTGAAATAGATGTAGAAAATAAAACCGTACTACGTAAATGAGTCCCTATTCACTTAACTCTCAAAGAGTTTCTTATTCTTGCGCATCTCCTCGAAAACAACGGACATGCAATTTCAAGAGCTGATCTTATAGAGTATGTACGAGGGTGAGATGCCTTATACGAACACGATGCCAAACTTGATGTCTACATAGCTAACTTGAGAAAAAAAATTGGGAAAGAACTCATAGAAACGATCAAAGGGTTTGGGTATAGAATAGTCTCGTAGTAAAAATCAGTATACAATACACTTCATCACTCTCTGATGAGGTGTTTTTTTTTATGCCTGAAGAATATATTGACTTAGAGTATAAAGTAAATATAAAACATTTGTTATTATACTCACTCGTGTGAGACAACGTTCATTACCATCACAAAATTTAAAAAAAACGTATGACGAAAAAATTACAACAACTGACCGACGAACATACACTTCTATTCAAACAAGAGTTAGCTTGCCTAGAAAACGTACTCCAACCCATGTACAAGGCAGAACAACTCGAAGCAACTATCAAACGAATTGATCAAGGCATCGATAAGACTATCAATTTTTGTGTGCTTTTTCTGTGGATTGTGATATTTGCAAGTATTGTTGGTGTTATTTATTTCGGAAGTGAAGATTGGATATTACTTTTGGTCCTCCAAATATGTATTCTCATAGGACAAGCATGTATTCAAATGAGATCTAAGTGGTATGCCAAGGAAAAGGAAATCCTTTTCCCTACGCGTATTGCAGAAATTCAACGACTCAAGAACGAAGTACTTGTTTTGCGTGAGAATAAGGCAAAATCAAATCAAGCATTGCTCGTATCACAGGTCAAAACAGCGAATAAAAAACAAGAAATTACTGACTATCTCCACCAATTGCCTGAAGTACTGGAAAAAAACTATGCGTTACTGAATTTCGATGCGATTCCAGAAACTGAACGCTCTGAATTCAAAGAACTTCTGGATGCAATCCTTGAAATGCATAGGCGTAGTCTAATACAAAATATTTCAATCACCAACAATAAAACTACTTTATGACATCACATGAATTTCATTTGTTATGGAGTATAGTATGTATCTGTACTGCCATTCTCCAGTATCGACGGATTATTCCAGACATCAAATCATCAGACACCTCTGGTATCATTGGTGAAACCTTGCTAGGATGTATCATTGGGCTCATTGTCGGCATCTTCGGAGGCATAGTATTCTGGGGATTCCAATCAGGCATCCCGTATGAGGAAGTATCCTTGGGTAGTGCTCGGATAGGACTGATGTGGGGACTTACGCTTTTTTGGGGAGCGCTTACCTTATTTATGCTCTTGACCGAAACAACAATGCTTGCTGTGGCAGTAGTGTTCGCAAACGTCATCACGCTTCTCATCGGCAACATCAGTGTCTATCTCACGCAAGGCACTAACAGTCTTATCGTGACGTTAGTCATGAGTGTGATTGTCCTGATAATTTGGGCTCGTCAAATCTTCATCAAAATCATGGGTACCTAAAATGAAAACAAACACAGAACTCCAAGACCTTGATCCCACATTTGATTTCAAACATGCACACAAAAGAAATCATTGTACGTTAATCAATGTTACCATCGGTCAGGTAGAACATGGTCCTCTTTTCATCATCATTGATGGCGAGAAAAAAATAATCTCTCCAGCGCAAACTTTGTTTGTGATCTTCTGGAGAGAATGGAAAAACTCAAATAAGTTCTCTTTTGCCAATGAAATAGGCAAGCCACATGAACTCTTTTGGACCACCAAAGAAGTGGCTCAAAAATGGCTACAAGCGAACTTTGATTCCGCAGGATATGAACATCTCACCGAAGAACAAGCATTCGCAACTGCACGCGAAAGCCTGAGGCTCAATGAACAAATGAGAAAAACATTACACATTGATAAACCACATTGATAAACATCGTTAATAGTGCGGCGTGTAGGAAATTCCTACACGCCTTGGTCCCGTAGAGTATGACTCTACGGGATTTTTCTTTGAATCTTCACTAAAAGCTTCACTCCGTGAAGCTTTTGTGATTGATTCAATGATCCCGCAGCCAAAGGCAGGCGGGATTCGTTTTTAACAATTAAAAACTCGTTAGAGATATCTTTTGCATCTTCATAACAAAGGATGTTGTCTATTTTCTTAATTCTTATTTCTTAATTACTGTTTCTGCTTTCTATTTTCTACTTTCTATTTTCTGGAGTCTGGTTTCTATTTTCTCAATTCTTATTTCTTATCTCCCATTTCTCACGCATGTACATACACAACACATCATTCTCATAGCAATGTATAGATGATAATCTCAATAAGACCTTTACAATGCAACAACTCTCTATAGAAAGAATGTGTACTTTTATTTACTTACTCACGGGATGATACGTCATCTCAAAAAGGAGCTGAGTCACGCATATAAAGACTATTTCTCTTTCTGCAAAAAGCGTATTGCAAATAGAACATCCAAGAACAACGATCTCCATGAGATCAGAGTTTTTTTCAAACATCTCAAAGCGTACGACTCCTTTTTTTTCCTATCTAGACAAAAAAATTCACACTATCAAAAAACCTTTACTCAAGTACTACAAAGCTATCTGAGAAGTCAGAGATGCAAAAATTTTTGCTAAACAATGCACCAAGTTCCTGCCTCATGACAAAGCTATACAAGCACAAGCGTCCAATATAATCTCCAAACACGAAAAGACACTTGCGAAAATTTACAAAAAATATACTCCCGCAAACATCAACACTGATATCAAAGAGACTGCCAAAAAACAAATCAAAGTGCTCTCCACTGTCGAAGGCAAGACACTTATGCAAAAACTCATCGCCTATCTCAAAACCAAAGAACTTACTATCAACAAAACACTTACGGCAGGTGGAGAAGTAAGTGATACTGCATTACATGCTATTCGCACCTCTATCAAGGATATGCTCTATTTGCTGACCTATACCTCAGACAAAAATACACCCTATCTCCAGAGCAAAGTAAATCTCTATACAACCCTTGGTCAATCACTAGGCAGACGAAATGATCTGACACAATGTACCAACTACCTCTCTTCTCAACGTCGTACAGCACCTCAACAAATTACTTTCAACAAACTTATCGCACTCCAACAACAAAAAAAGATGCAGCTCCTCGAACAACTCAAACAACACTTTGCACCTACTCCGATAGCAGTCAACAACAAGAAAGTAGGAAAACCCAAGAAAAAAGTAGCATAATGCCGAAAATACTTATCATAGCTCGTCATGCTAAATCAGCTCGAGATCAGACCTCACTACCTGATCATGACCGTCCGTTGCACAAAAAAGGGAAACACCATCTCAAACAGATGGAACATTGGTTAGATCAACAAAAAATTAGTGCGCCAGATATGCTCGTCACGAGCACTGCACTGAGGACTATAGAAACAAGCAAAGCCTACGCGAAGGTTTGGAAATTATCGAAGAAGAAAATCAAAGTAGAAAAAAAACTCTATATGGCATCTTACGACGACCTCATCAACATCATAGAAGCGACTGATGAAAAGACAAAGGTCCTTTGCATCGTTTGACATAATCCCTGACTCACTGACCTTATCCAAGCATGTGGGAGCGATTGGATAAATATGCCAACTTGTGGCATTGTTATTTTTAGGTACACGGGGAAATTCCGAGGAAATTTTGAGACTGAACTCTGCAAGGTTATTGCAGCAGGAGAACCAGAACGCTAGCACGAACCGTCATGTTGAAGGATCTCATTTGCTAGAAAAGTGCTTTTTAGCACTCCTCGAAGGCAAGGAATGGCTCAGGAGAGTGCTGATAATTCCAGCATTGATTCGCATCATCTGCAGTCCATTCTATCGCGCTTACGCATCAATCCGCATTCACCTCAGACAACGCTAGATAAGCGACAGTACCTCCTATAGTAGTCCATTTCTTATTAAAAGGATGCCAGTATCACGAAAAATCTTTTCAAAACAAGGTTTGGAGTGCTTTTGATTGTTCTTTTCCATTCGTTCAGAGTTGTGCTAGAAGAAGTTTTGTCTTTGCTTCTGCATCACTCGCTTCAAAAAGCTTCATGTTTTGTTTATTTGCTACTTGTTGTGCCTTGTCTCAGGTAAGATAGGTAAGTCACGCGACGCCTTTGCTGTTATACTGACCTTCATAATCACCTTGGACAATACCCTTTTCAGGATTGCTGTTTTCAATGCTACTTAATCTCATAGCTCCTACGATACCTATCTGAGGAAAGTCT
>JAYREU010000018.1:0-10112 GCA_041908765.1 Candidatus Absconditabacterales bacterium | reverse complement strand
TAGAAGCAAAATATTTTGATTGAGAGCAAAAAAAGAAAGCTTACGTGTTTTTTGATCTTTGATCTTACATAGAGATCCAAAACACAAATTCAGGCCACTAAAAAACTCCTCAGATAAAACCGGGAGTTTTTTGTTTGCGTATAAACTCTTAGGAGAACAACCAATCTACTGTCTGTCTATCAATCTTGCCATCTTCGATGAGTCTTTTTGCATAGTCCATATGGGAGATCATGCCCATACCACGTGAGGTACCGATGATTGAGTCGATTTGTTTACCATCGTCCTTGCGGATATTATTTCTAATAGCTGGAGTGTTGATCATGAGTTCGTACATACCAATTCTCTTGGTATCATCGCTTGTTTTGAGGAGGACTTGTGATTGGACGCCAAGGAGACTATCGGAAAGTCTATCTTTGATACTGCGTTGTACTTCGGGGGGGAAAAATGAAATCAATCTATTGACGGTATTCGCAGCGCCTCTCGTATGCAACGTACTGAAGACAAGATGTCCTGTTTCAGCCAAGTTTATGGCAGCCTCTGCAGTCTCTGGATCACGGATCTCTCCGACGAAAATCACATCAGGATCCTGACGCATCGCACTTCTCATAGCACGTGCAAACGAAAGGGTATCAGACCCCAGTGCTCTTTGAGAAATCAAACAGTTCTTCTCCGTAAAGACGTATTCAATAGGATCTTCAATCGTAATAATATGCTCTTTTCTATGTTCGTTGATATACTCAATCATTGCGATCAGCGAGGTTGTTTTACCTGAACCCGTAGGACCACAGACGAGAAATAGACCTGTTTTTTGGTTGAGAATGTGTTCTTTGACCGTATTTGCGATGTCTTCGTACATCAAGACCTCCAAAGGGACAGGCTCGTAGTTGATTTTTCTCATCGCCAATCAGAGATTTTCCATCTTGAAATAGGCATTTACTCTGTAGGGAGTCTTGCTTTGTGAGTAGAAGTTGAAGTCGAGCTCTCTGTTGTCCGTCAGCTTTTCAAATCACCCAGGATGCTTTTCGAGCAGACCTTTGATGATCATCTCCATATCAAGATGCGTCACCTTGGGCATGTCCTCAATAAAGGTGATATCGCCAAGTTTTCTGAAACTAATATGTTCTCCCACACAAATGTGGAAGTCTGAAACGGTAGCATCAGGCTCAAATTTAAGCAAAAGGGCTTCAACATCAGAGAGTTGCATAGGCATGTACCAGAACATAAAGCTCTCTAACTATACGGATACAAGGGTCAAAATGCAAAAAAATGAGGGGAAAATGTACTTCCCGTGATGAGAATAAAATGGCTTATGCTAGGCTTGCAACAGCTTCTTTGAACTGAGCTGCCTTCTCTTTGTAACTTTTCCAGAGACTAAAACTTGGAGAGCCACACGAAAGGAGGGCAATTTTTCATATAGGTGTATGACTAGCGGCAAATTTTACTGCGTCACGCATTGATGCTGTTGTATAGATCTGTAAACCAGGCTTTTTGACGAGTTGCGCGATTAGTGGACCCGAGTCGGGGAAGCAGATAAGATGCTCAATCGTCGAATGACTAATTGTTTCTGCTAACCCTGAAAAATCATACTCTCACAAAATACCGCCTACAAATAAGGTGGCTACACGGTCACCCAAAGCTGCGAGTGCCGCTTGTGTAGCCTGAGGCGTCGTTGCGATAGCATCATTGTATCGATCAATACCGCATATGTTGCCAATGAATTCAATCCTATCAGGCAAACCAACAAACTCTTGCGTTACTTTTTGGACGAGGTCAGTGGTGATGCCCAAGATATGAGCAACTCCATACAAAGCACATACATTATATCTATTGTGCGCACCAACGAGACGGACAGTTTCTCACACCGCTAGCAATTGGTTATCATGCAAAAACTGTCCATCAACATACGTAAACGATCCGCTATCACCATAGGTGATAACTTGTGTTTCACGATTTTGAAGCAATTCAGGAAATTGTTCTTGGAGGACTTCTTCCACTTGGCTTCAGAGCAATAAACTATCTGCAAAAGAGAAAAGACGTGCCTTGGCCAAAACATACTCTTGTCGACTGCCATGTTCTGCAAGATGAGTAGGGTAGATTGTATTCCAAATACCTATATGGATTTTAGCACGCTTCAGACCAGCAAGCATGAAGCTTGAAAGCTCATAGACCACATAGTCGGGGGGAGATGCAAAATCAATCTGCTCCAACACCGGTTGGCCGACATTTCACGCCAAGACGACATTCTTGCCTGCTGCTTGCAATAAGAGATAGGTGAGCATACTAATCGTTGATTTCCCTTTGGTGCCCGTGATACCTATGACCGTCCCTTGAAACCTATCCAAGAAAAGCTGTGTCTGATTGGTTAAACGAGGAGCAATTATTTCCCAAAGTGCAGTATCTTGCAGCTCGTTTTGGAGTAAGACATCCGTGATACCAGGAGATCTCATAATCACGTCATAGTCTTGCAAATGCGTGAGGTATCCAGGCCCCGTGAAGGTAGTAACTCACGCAGGAAAGTCTTTGTCCGCACGTTGATCAAATATAGCAATAGAGGAGTCAGGAATACCTTCTTTTTGCAAAAAACGATAGGTGGATTGTCATTCCATTCCTCGTCCCAAAATAGCTATACGTTGATTATCGAACATCTTGTGATTTGAGGATAAGTTGCTATAAACGGGTAGAGCATAGCAAAATAGGCCACAAATAAAAGCAATTTTTCAGTTTCATTTTTTCTTCGCAAAATGATAGGCGTCTTCGATAGTGGTCTTGGGTGATTACTCACTGCCAAATATCTCCAACAACAACTTCCTCAGTACGAATATCTCTACTTGGGAGATCTTGCGTATGTACCCTGGGGGGAGAGATCCGGAGATCGGATACAAACACGTACGTTTGTTTGTTTAGATTGGTTGTTTGCCCAAGGCTGTGAGCTCGTTATCTTAGCCTGTAATACGGCTTCTGCCTATGCCATCAGACCATGGCAAGAACAACATCCTGACAAGAAAGTACTTTCTATCACTATACCTGGAGTAGAGCAGGCACATGCAAAGGACTACCAGAACTGTCTCTTGTTCGCGACACGTGCCACTATCACCTCGCAGATTTATCCGAGCGTTTGCCACAAACTAGGCTATGAGATAAGTTTTATCCCTTGTATCGGGACAGGACTTGTTGATCTAATTGAGACTGCAACCTCTCCAGAACACATCAAAAATAGCTTACAAGAACTGCTACCTCTAGGTAGTCAATTTGATGCATGTATACTGTGATGTACACACTATCCGCTGATAGCAGACCTCATCCAAGAACTACTTCCTGATATTCCATTGATTGATCCCGCATACGAAGCCGTCCAGCGCTTACCAGCGTATCTCAAACGTCATCCAGAAATTACCGAAAAATTGAGCACTACACCGTGATTGCATGTTGCGCTTACCTCAATGGGTAATTTCAAGAAAGCAAGTAACTATCGAGGGCTACCGCAAGGAGATGATCTGACTCTAGTTGAGATATAATACTTTATTTTATTTTCTTTTTTCATTTATTGCGAGAGGAAGCTGGTTTTGTCAGCTCTTCAGATGGAGCCTTCTGTGAAGTCACTTGTCAGAAATGTGTAGATGCAAATTCTTGCAAATCATTTTTTTCTTTGTGCAAGCTCAAAAGAATTTTCGCTAATGTTTTTTCAACTCGTTCAATCAACAATCACGTACGATCAGTCAATGCTTGTGTTGCTTCTAGAGAAAGAGTCATAGTTTTTTTGGGTCAGTTGCGTGGTGGCATGGGAGTAAAAAACAAATAAAATTACACCGTATCTTTGGTGACAAAAGGAAATCATGGATAGCTTGCTATTTGTTTTTTGACACTGGGGAGTAGCTTTTTAATCTGACTCCAAACTTTTTTTGTTTGCAGTTTGAGTTGTTTGGTCTGCGTACGATAGACTCACAAGAGATACTCAACTGCATCTTGGTCTCACTGAGCATGCGTATGGAGGTGCTCAAGAAGTTGACCTGCTTGTTGTGTACGTGTGTATTGCATATCAAGTTCAGCAATCACCTTCTCTTGTTCTGCAGATGGTTTGAATGCGTACGTCTTTTGTGCGTCTTCACGCTGAAGCGTGAGTAATTTTTCTGCATTGGTATGAGATGACTGAAGGGCAGTAATTGCCTGTAGTATGTAGGGGAAAAGGTGTTGCTGCAAATTGAGTGTTCTCATATTTGCTTCGAGGACATGCTGTCATCGAATTGCAGTAGCATATTCATGCATACGAGTGAGGTATCATTTGAGCAGAGGAATACGTCCCTCTTGCATCACCAATGCTTGTAAATAATCTTTTCTTTGTAAGCTAGCACGCTCATCATCACGTATCCAGTGTTGTATAACGGTATGCACACGTTGCACACGATCCAGTCGTGACTCCACTTTGCTCTCATTGTGAATTACTTTACGTTCGATCAACACTTGTAATATATCTTGAGAAAGACGTAGATGTTGTTTCTTGATATGAGACATCAGTGAGGCAATCAATGCATATGCCTTGGTATGTGCATGGAGCGTATGGAGCATATCTTGTTGTTGCTCCAAGAGAATTAACCAACCTTGATACAGTTGTATATCCAACGTATACGCCTGTGCTTCAAGTCAGGTAGCATAGGCGTTGAGGCTAGACCATTGTAGCCAAAAAGACGCTTCTTTAGCCAGCATATCTTCGAGGGGGAGTTTTGCTGTAGCTCGTGTTTGGAGTTCTGCAATCCATGACTGCTGTACTTGTTCACGTTGATCGAGCACTTTTTGAGCTGCTTGTAAATAGTTGTTTTGGGTATCTGGTATATGCCTTTGTGTTTGTTTGCTTCCACGCATAGTCTGTTGCATCCATGCATCAAATTGCTGTGCAACACTCTTTTCTGCTGCTGTTAGTTGCTTTTCGAGCATGGTCATTTTCTGAACAAGTTTGACTATATCATCGAGCAAAGCTTTCGCCTTCTGTTGATTTATTTTGAATTGGGGAGTACCCATATGCTTGAGATGAGACAAGAGCTCTTGTTGTAGAGACAACAACTGTTTAGCATCCTGTAAATAGGCGTCACGGAGTTCATGAATATGTGTAGTAGTTTGCTTTTGAAGTGTATCTTTGGCAAATGACTCACCAAAAGCACCTGCACTATCACTCAAAGCTGCATGTGGATAAGAAGTCACCGTAGTGTCTATTACCGATTGGATTTTTTCAATCAACAACGCTACATGCTTCATTTCTTGTGCTGATAAATCTTGCTTATGCTGAGACACTATAGTAGGAATTATCCCGTGAAATGCTTGTGCTGCCTCTTTGAAGGTAGTATGTTGTGCAAATTGCTCTCGTCCTGTACCAATGACAAATTGCTTATACATTTTTTTGTGCGCAGGAGTACACAAGGAAGTCATAATAACTGCCTCGAGATGCTCCAGTAAACGCTGTCGATGTACCGCTTGGTGTGCACGTGCAAGTGCATCTGCGACTGGCTTACTGCGTATCGATTTTTGAAAGGTGGCTTTCATAGACAATAGCGGTTCCCACAAAGCACTTCACAACGTCTGTGAAAATGATTTAACGGAACTCGTTAGTGAATCTTTGAGTGGATCAATAAACATGGTCAGTATCAGATAAGTAAACTATACTGAACCTCCATGAAAATCTGCAGAATGCAAATTTTCAGGATGATTCAGTTATACTAAAGCGGTTTGGGGTTTTGAACTTTGAGGAAACGAAGTAGTTTCGATTACCTAAAGCGTTTTAGTATAACCTGATTGTATCCACTAACCAGCAAAAATGCAAAAAATGGGAGAGAAAATAAGACTAATAGTGATATGGTTTCCCAGCAACTATTTGTTGTATTCTATAGAGCTGTTCGAGCATAACCAATTGTACAAGTCCGTGCGGCATCGTCTGTTTCCCCAATGAAAGCACAAAATCAACCTTGGGGACAATCAGAGTTTCATCCAAGCCAAAAGGTCCTCAGATGACACAGGTCAAAGCAGTGTGCTTTTCGGTAAGGGAGACCAATTGCTCGGTAGTTTGGGGCGTTCAGCGAAAGCTGAGTAAGATTTTATACCCAGGAGCATGGCTGAGCGCTGTGAGCATGAGTTGCGTCTCCTTGGCGATAATCTGTGGAGTTGGCAATGATTTGATGGGTTTGAGTTTGACTATTTCGAGGGATTTACCCATTCTTTTGGTGTATTCTTCGATGGGCGGAGCAAAATGCTTATCACTGTCACTGATACATATCAGGCGAATTTTCATTGGTAAATGGGCAATAAATAGGTACAGTATAGACACTTTTTTTTGGTATACAAGCACTCGATGCAATTTTTTGATAGTGTACAGATCAATATAGCTTCTGGCAAGGGTGGTGACGGCATCATTGCAGGAAGACGTGAAAAATGAGAGCCATTTGGTGGACCAGCAGGCGGCGATGGAGGAGCAGGAGGAAGCGTTTATATGGAGGCTACCACCAATGAATGGACACTCATGCATTATAGACACCACAAGAAATTTGTGGCGCCTAGTGGTGAACCAGGACAATCCAAAGACAAATATGGCAAAGCAGCAGAGGATCTTTTGCTGTATGTCCCTATTGGTACGCTAATCAAAGATACTGCTTCACACAAAGTGCTTGCTCATTTCACCCAAAACGGCCAACGCATCCTGATCGCACGTGGAGGGAGAGGAGGAGCGTGAAATATGCACTTTGCAAATTCTGCAGCGCAGTATCCTCATATTGCGCTCTTGGGCGAGCCAGGAGAGACCAAGGAAGTGACCTTAGAACTCCAACTTTTGGCAGATGTTGCCTTGATAGGGACGCCAAGTGTGGGGAAATCTAGTTTGATCAACGTCCTCGCAGGGACACGTCTCAAAACAGCTCCCTATCCGTTCACAACCATTACTCCCCATGTCGGTATTGTCACGCACAAAGGAACTTCATGGACGGTGATAGATATTCCGTGATTGATTGCGGGTGCACATGAGGGCAAAGGTTTGGGAAATATATTTTTGAGACATATTCTCAAAGCACGTTGCTTTGCCATTATGCTCGACATGAGCAAAGAGCAGTCAGGTATTGATGAAATTGGACTTTTGCTTCAGGAAATTCGCCTTTATATCGATGGACAATTTTTGGAACAACCTCGACAAGAAGCTACTATTCATGCACTTGATCATCATATTGAACTCAGAGAAGATATGGTTTGGTATACGGTCACTGCTACTACCTCAACGGGTGACACACATGTACTTTTGCGTAAAGCAATCTTGCTTATTATCAACAAAATAGATATCTTTGGACAAGATACACAAGGAGAATTGTGGACTGAGTATAGGTGATTGTTGCATCTAGGTATCCAAAAAGTATTTGCGGAATGGTGATCCCCCTATGATGCTGAAGTAATTGACAAAAATACTTTGCCTATCTCTGCTCTTTCACGCACCGGTATTGATCAACTACTTGATGTCATGGTTCGTATCCTCAATGCCCCGCTAATTTGTACGTATAGTACCTTCCAACCCATTCACGTAGATACCACTCCAGATCCATTTGTTCGTGAAGTAGACACTGATGAGGTCAAGGAACTCATTGCCCAAAATTATTTACGTGAGGAAGATATGCGTTATATAGCGGTTTGGGAAGTTGCTCATCCAGAAATTGCTTACCTTACCTTCGTACTTCCTCGAGGGAATACAGAAGCAGAACTCCGATTTTGGAACACACTCGAAAAGAAACGCCTCCTCAATTGGTTGAGAACCTCAGGAGTAAGAAAAGGCGATGTACTCAAAGTACTTTCACCCTATACAGGTCTGCCTCCCAAGTACGTGATGCGAGATTAAAGAAATAACATACTACTTTTATTTCCTCTTGGTGGACACCTTGAGCATGCACTATCAGAAGTATCTGAGACAAAGCACCTACCGAAGATATGGTATATTTGTGTTTACCTTCTTTTTCTTGTATTATGGAATTCAATCGTATCTCAATAATATCAACATCGAATTTTCAATTGAACAAACTAAACAAGGTCGTTTAGACACCCAAGAAAAAATTACCTATCTCGAAAAATTCTATAGTCCCTATCTCACCTCACCACTGGCAGCCTATTTTTTGAGTCATGAGAATGGAAGTCTGTACAAAAACGAACGTATTGTCAGAATAAAATATAGAACCAACAACAATGTTACCAACGAACAACTCCCATTGCAGGCCAATACCAAAGGGATTACGCTTTCAACCCCACAAGCGTCACGAGAGTATTTTATAACTACCAAACTTTCTGAGCTTGCCTCGCTCGGTATTCTCCCTCCGCAAAACTAAACTCAACCCTCCACTTTCAACCTCCACTTTTCAACTTTTCACTTTTCCACTTTACTACACCCGTGTCATATGCTCTTGCTTGTTGAAAAACCGATCGGACCTACCAGTTTTTGAGTTATCAAGAAACTCAAAAGAATATTTTTCACACGCAAAGCAGGACATGCTGGCACGCTAGATCCACTTGCTTCAGGGCTCCTTATCATAGCTACCGATGCTGATACCAAGAAACTCTCTCAGTTTGTATGACTAGACAAAGTATATGAAACTACGATAGATCTTGCGCAACGCTCTGATACCCGAGATACACAGTTTCGATCCTATCATGAACAATTACCTTTCACGACCTCCACGGTCATGATTGATGCTATTGAACACCCGATCCCTACGCTTGAGCAAGTAGTGGACGTTGTCCAATCTTTGATCGGGACCCACGCGTTCCCGCTGACTCCTTTTAGTGCCAAAAAACGAAAAGGCAAAAAACTCTATACGTACGCAAGAGAATGAAATCCTGTACACATTGATATGGTGATGGAAGTGTTTAGAGCTGAAGTACTTTCCTATACCTTCCCTGAAGTACGTATTCGTTTCCATGTAGGGTCAGGCACCTATATCAGATCACTGGCACATGTCATAGGCAACAAACTTGGCATGGGTGGTATTGTGACGCAGTTACACAGAAGTGCTATTGGGAAGTACGCATTGACGTAGGTAGCAGGGGAGAAAAAACAAAATGCCTATCATATCATTTTCATTTTTTTTCTGCAAAAGCTTTGCGATATATGTCTTCAAGCTGAGTTTGGTACTTATCTGACATCAGTATAAAGGGCACAATATCTGCTATAGGAAAATGTTCCACAGGTGCATAGGTACATACATGTTGATAAAACATATCAAAAATATGTGCTTGTAACAAAGGTGAGTTGTGGCACGCCAAAAGTGCATATTGAACTTGGGCAGCATAAAGTGACCATGCAGTAGTTCTATTCAACACAATATTTGTGTTAAATGCTTTTTCTAATCACTCATTCCAGTGTATCCAATACGCGGGGTCTCCAAACAAAAGAAGGGCAAGTTGATTACTTTGGACCTTATCTAACTTCAGATAGGTAAACAAAAAAGTAGATCGGTATGCTTTGTATTCACTGGATACTAGAGAAATAGCATCCATGATCTTGTACCATCCGTCATGCGTATGCACCCATTCAAGTAATAGTTTTCCTGCATCAGTTTTTAAAATCAATTTCACATCAGATGCTCAATAGATAGTCAGCTTATTGCAATACTGCAAAAAGAGTTGTCCTTGTTCTTCGTGAGGTGCTGCTTGGAGATCATTGATGAGTGTCACGCCGTATTGATGAGAAAAAATCGCTGACAAAAATGCTGGTTCAACTTGATGATGCGCATGATATTCAAGTGAGTTAGGAAGCTCATAGGACTTATTATAAAAACTCCCATGCAACCAACTACGTAGTGTTCATATACACATATCCAACGTAAGATTCACGATACCTTCTTGTTGATGTTGATATGCATGAGGCACTTCTGTGAGCCATTGCATGATAGTGGAATCTGGGATGTAGCAGGTTTTACCTAGTGCATCATAGTGGTTGATTCAAACGAAGGGGAAAAAACTGCGTAATGTGCTATTCGTATAGTGATCTACCCCGGGACGACCTAAGGCATTGTGGAGTTGCCAAACACGTTCGTCAAAATAGAGTTTACTTTGTATTCACATTGCAGGATGCCTTTGCAGTGCTGTGTTGAGCATAGATATGG
>JAYREU010000017.1:0-9893 GCA_041908765.1 Candidatus Absconditabacterales bacterium | reverse complement strand
GTGTACGTGTGATGCAGGATATACCGGGAACGGAGTGACCTGTACGGACTACAACGAATGTATCTGAGAAGGATCATGAAATAACTGTGACGCAAACGCAACGTGTGGCAACACACCGGGCTCATTTACGTGTACGTGTGATTGAGGATATAGCGGTAATGGTATAATTTGTGACGCATGTAATGCAGGCACCTTTGGCACTGGCTGAATTTGTATAAGTTGTGATGCAGGTAGACACAGTGATACAGGAGCAGTAAGTTGTGATTTATGTGATCCAGGAAGCTATAGCGACACGTGATCAGCAACCTGTGATCTGTGTAGCCCAGGTAGTTTCGCAGCATTATTTGGATCTTTGACGTGTGAGCAATGTGTTGCATGAAGCTATAGTGATACGGGCGCAAATACCTGTATACTCTGTGATCCAGGAAGCTATAGTGATACATGAGCAGCTACGTGTGAGCAATGTGATGCAGGTGAATATAGTGAATTCCCTGGTTCAGCTTCTTGTCTTATATGCCCATGAGGATATGCTTCAACAACAGGCTCAATGAGTTGTTTAGTATGTAGTCCCAATACCTATAGCAATACGTGATCAGCAACATGTGAACCATGTTGAACTGGTTACTGAAGTGATACGGGTGCTATGAGTTGTTTCAATGTAGATGAATGTCTAGGAGAAGGAAGTGGAAATAACTGTGATATTCATGCTATATGTACAGATACGACATGATCATTTATGTGTACCTGTGATCCAGGATATACCGGGAACGGAGTAACCTGTACGGACTACAACGAATGTATCTGAGAATGAAGTGGAAATAATTGTGATATGAATGCTAGTTGTACAAATACAGGCGGATCATTTATGTGTACCTGTGATGTTGGATATACAGGAAATGGAGTTGCCTGTCTTGATCAAGATGAGTGCTTGGGTGAAGGAAGTGGCAATAATTGTGATCTCAATGCACTTTGTACCAATACTACTGGTTCGTTCATGTGTGAGTGTTTGTCATGATTCCAAGGTAATGGTATACAGTGCTTTCCTATTCAGGAATTTGCATGATGAGGTTGAGCATGATGAGCATGATCTGCTTGAAGCGCTTTAGCTGAGGATCAAAATGGGCAAGAAGGTGGTACTGGAGAAGAGGTTGTAGTGGTAGATGAGGTGTTAGAAGCATTGCAAAATGCACTATCTAAGTGTAATGAAAGTGATGAAATGCATCAATGATATTGCTTCTCATATGAAATTTGAGCAACAACCATGCCGACCTTTGAGGAGGCGAGAGTGGAGGATGGTTTATTGAGAAAAGAACTTGCTAAGATGATGTCAGTCTTTGCTATGAAGATATTTGATAAACAACCTGACCCTTCAAGAGTATGTGTGTTTACTGATATTGCAGGTACAGCTAGCAGTGAACAAAAATATATTAAACTTGCATGTCAGTTGTGATTGATGGGACTCAATCAAGCAGGTGCTCCTAAAACTACCTTTGAGCCAAACGATTACGTGACGAGAGCCCAATTTGGCACAGTCTTTGCGAGATTAATTTACAATGGTAAATACAATATACCAGTAACTGAGACTATAATCCCTTGGTGGAAGAGGCATTTGGATGCACTCAAGAGGGATGCAATTATGACCAAAGTAGATGATGATGTAATTACCATCGTAGAGATTAGGGGATATGTGATGATTATGTTGAGAAGATTTGCCAAAAATCTCTTCCCAAAATTTGATAAATAAAATCTGTGGATACGTTTGCTAATTTCATTATAATGCACACAAGTATGCCTATCTTCATTTCGAGGATAGGCTTTTGTTTTGTTTATGTCTACTATGAAAACATTCCATATCATCATCTATGGCTGTCAAATGAACTATAGTGATGCAGCCCGTATCAAAGCGGTGCTGACGCATTGTGGTTGGGCGCATGTCGATGATATTGCTCAAGCAGATATTGTTATTTTGGATACGTGTAGCGTGAGACAGAAATCAGAGGATAAGGTATGGTGACAGCTGAAGGAAATGCTCCCTCACCAAAAGGTTTGGCTGACGGGTTGTATGATTCAACACAATCTCAATCTCAAGAAAGCGCAAACTACCAAGAGTAAGAAGTATCCCAAAGGGAACTTTCTCCATTCGTTGACAACTACAGATCCGATCGTTGTGGGGCTTTCTTCATTGGAGGATGATGTTGAGCTCAAAAAAGTGGCTAAGGCATTTGCACTTACTGCTGATGATCAGACACAGAATTTACTCTATATAAATCATGCATTTGATCCTCTCTTTCGTCAGATGCAGGCAGCCTTTCCAAATGTGGAATTATTTTTCCGTATCAATGACACCTGATTTTTGCCTTTGATGATGAAACGTCTTAGTTATGAGGTCACCTATGAGAGCGAACTCACCAATGAGTATCTAGGCATTATTCCGCAGAATGCCAATATGCTGTTCAAGGAGAAAACCAAGACCGCGTATCTCCCTATTTCTACGGGCTGTTCACAGTTTTGTGCGTACTGTATTGTACCGTATGCGAGAGGTTTGGAGAAACATAGACCTGTCGATGAGATTATTGCAGAGGCGAAGGTGCACCTTGCGTCGGGTGCTGAGGAGATTGTACTCCTAGGGCAGATCGTCAATAAACATCCAGATTTTTGTGCTATTCTCCAGGGGATCTTGGCGTTACCAGGCTTGGTGTGGCTGAGATATACTTCTCCGTATCCGACCTATTTCTCGCCAGAATTATTTGCCTTACATACAAGTGAGGAGAAACTCTGTCCGCATATTCATATGCCGTTGCAATCAGGCTCTACCGCAGTGCTCAAGAAAATGTTCAGAGGCTACACCGCAGAGCAGTACAAAGTATTTGTCGATCAGTTGCGCGCATTAAACAGACCAATCAGCATCACGAGTGATATCATTGTAGGATTTTGTGATGAGACAGAAGAAGACTTTCAACAATCTCTCGCCTTGGCAGAGTACAGTCAGTTTGATATGATTTATATGGGCATCTATTCGCCCAGACCCGGTACCTACGGTGCCAAAAAATATGAAGATAACGTTCCGTTGGCGGTCAAGAAAGAGAGGCGACAACGTCTCAATGCCTTACTCATCAGTATGTCAGACAAAAACAACGAAAAAGATATCGGTACCACCAGATCTGTCATGATTCGTGAAGACAAAGAAGACGTCCTCCTGGGGTATACAGATTCCATGAAGACGATAGTGTTGCCCAAGGAACCAGGAATAAGTATCGGTCAGTTTGTGACCGCCAAAGTCACCGGCAAAAAGGCCTTCACGTTGTTTGGAGAAATCATCACCTAGTAGATATTGACAAACGATTCTTGATATGTATAAGTGACTTTCTGGTCATTAACAATTTTCGTAATAAAAAAAACCTGCAAAATATGAAATGGAGTAACTTACCGTATCTCGGGCAGTACCTTGCCCAGCGCTTGGAAGAGCACAAAGCGTACGTAAATCTTGGATGGGCTATCTACAAGAATTATAAACGCAATAAGGAAACCAAGGAGATCAAGCTAAGCACCTTGGGGACGATTAGTCCTGAAGAGCATACTCAGCTTATCAAAGCTCTAGGTGAGGCGCAAGTGCTCAAACAAAAGCAGGCTACGACTCGGTATTTAGTTACCGATAGAGCAGCTTTGTTCTTGCGTTTTGCAAGCTTTGGTTACAAACTGATGCCACTTATCCACAATGCGAGTGCTATCAAGTACGATCCGTTTGCCAAGTATTGCTATTGGTTCTACAAGGGCAATCATAGTTTCTTGGTCGTAGACAACTATAATGGTAGTGAAAGTTTGGTCTTGTACTATGCCTACCTGACCAATGCAAACTTCAGAGTTCACTGGTCTGAACCCATCACCTGGCACCAATGTGCTCGTATCCCTCACTTGCAGACGCAAGCAGGATTGGTATATGGTGTCATCGATGAGGCAATTGCCCATCATGAAGCATTTTATCGAGAGCTGCAACAAGCGATAGGATCACGTCATATCGGTATCGATGAGTATGATGAGCTTCAAGAATTGCTCATTAGCTTACGCCTGCAAAGTGGTGAAAACAAAAATTCTATGTACAGACGTTTTGCTCGCAAGGTCAATAACGCAAGTCAAGGCGTACACGCCTACATGCGTATGCGAGATGCTCTCTACATGCCGATCAGTATCGGCAAAAACAAATACAAACGTCCTGTTTGGGGAGATCTGATCTCCTTGGATAAGCAATTTTTGTCTGCTATCAAACGTTACTATGCATAGCAGGCAACAACCTCTTTTGTCTGCTATCTAGCGCTACTATGATAGCTTAGACAAAAACCTCGGCGTTTCCGTCGAGGTTTTTTTTATACTTGCTTTTTGTTTGGATATGATGATCAAGGAAGAAGGGAAGATAGATAATTGAAGTCTTGTTGTAGCATTTTATCGCTTATATGACTATGCGTAGATATGTCTTGGACATAGATTTTTCTTTAGAGAATATACTTAGGTATCAAGAAACGTTTACCCAAGATTTTTATCCCTGCTTTTTTGTTAGGGAACAGACAAATGGATGGGTATTTGGTTATGGCGAGAAGGACAAGGCATATAGCGAGTTTATGGAAATCAATATTGATACTACCCACAAAACAGTCAGTGTTGAAAGAGATGTGAAGGCTACGTTGATTTTGTTCTATTATTTCCATGAGCAGAGACTTATTATTTCCTCTGATTACAATTATTTTGCACAACAGCTGGATATAAGGAACACAATAAACCAAGACTATTTGAAGCTTATGTTATGAAATGGGAAAACAGGTAATGCAAGCATTTGCCAACACATTTTTCCCTTGTACCCAAGAAAGATATATCACTTTTCACGTGACTGATTGACGGTGATCCCCGTTACCTACACACCACAGAAGATCACCTTAGAGGATATGTTGCATCAAAACTTTTGTCACCTGACTGATCAGAATATTGTTTGAGCAGAGATTTCTGGATGAAAAGATAGTGCTTTTCTGCCTATTCTCAGCAAAAAGGCTACAAACTTTCCTTTTCGTTTTGTGTCTGGGCAACTGCATACGTGAGCTGTGTGAGAGACACAGTGGCAAACCATTTCTGGAATCCTCAATTTCTTGCAGTTGCCGTATGAGTACCATCTCATTACCCCGGATGATTATCCACTCAAAAATGATCCCGTTGGCATGATACATCATCCTGTTGAAGAGATTTACAAGAATAGTGTCTTGTGAGAGATAGCCATATTCAAAAAGCATCGCATAAATACGGTGTTTACGGGTTTCTGAGGTGATGAAGCATTTGAAAACTCAGCTGACCCAGAGAGTGATTTTGTGGCTGCATCTGATGACATACTGAGTGAGTTGTTTACACAACAGTTGATCGATGACGTACATGCTTTGAACGCGAGACCAGAAATACTGTACATTGACGGTATATTTCCACCATCTGTGTATGATTCACTTATCTCTAGAAATAATCTTTTTATCCAACATTGAATTTGGCCAATAACTCCCTATCTCAATATCGATGCATATGCATATTTTCAGTGATTGTATGTTACTAAACAACAGTTCTTTGGAACCTTTTATGAACAATTTGATCCGCAACTCATATGAGTTTTCGCCAAAAACACTAATATGGCTGAGTATTTTCGTCAGTATTTTCGCAGTGAGTATTTCAACAACCTACTCCAATCTTGTGTATCATCTACCAATCCACTAGTGCACTATTACAATCAAGCGAACTTGAAATCTTTGTTTGCTGACACCAGGACATGCGATGAGGCGCTTATAGAAGCACATGATTTTGCCTTATATAATTTCGTCTATATGTCGCTCATGTTGAAGTAACTTTTCCTCACGTAGTCTTTCCGTTTGCGAAACGACTCATTTTGTATATACTGCAGCATTGTTTAATTTTATATATACAGATGACAGAAACACGCAAAGTGATTATTATTGGATCAGGGCCCGCGGGGCATACGGCAGGGATCTATGCAGGGAGAGCATTGCTCAAACCACTCATGTTTGAGGGGTTTTTGGCAGGAGGTATTGCTGCAGGCGGACAACTGACGACCACGACAGAAGTAGAGAACTTTCCTGGTTTCCCAACGGGCATCGGAGGACCCGCATTGATGGATTTGATGAGACAACAGTCGATTAATTCTGGATGCGATATTCTCACGCAAACTGTGGAAAGCGTTGACTTGAGCAAGCGCCCTTTTGCGGTCGTGTCTGATGGGCAGACTTGGTATGCTGAATCACTTATTATAGCCACATGAGCAGTAGCGAAGCGTATGGGGCTCCCAGGAGAAGAGCAGTATCGACAACGTGGTGTCAGCGCTTGTGCGGTCTGTGATGGTGCATTACCGATATTCCGCAATAAACCGTTGATCGTGATAGGAGGCTGAGATAGCGCAATCGAAGAGGCAACCTACTTGACCAAATATGCGAGCCAAGTGACCTTGCTCGTCAGAAGAGACGCCTTGAGAGCTTCACAAGTCATGCAACAAAGAGCATTTGACAACCCCAAACTGACCATCCTCTGGCATACTGAAGCTACAGAAATCACTGGCGATGGGAACGTAATGACCGGGGTGAACGTTATTAATAATCAGACTCAGGAGACGTCTAGCTTGCAAGCAGCAGGTCTGTTTTATGCCATTGGCCACAAACCCAATACAGATTTCTTGAACGGGCAGGTTGCACTGGATGAACAATGATATATCATCACCTCTGGTCATATGTCGACGCAAACATCTGTCCCAGGCGTCTATGCAGCTGGCGACGTACAAGATAAACAGTATAGACAAGCTATTACTTCAGCAGGTACGGGATGTATGGCAGCACTTGAAGCCGAGCATTTTCTCACTTCACATACTTAAGGAAAAATACAAGCATTTTTTGACATCACACATATAAGGAAAATACAAGCATAGTTGGTGTTTAAGAGGACTCATAGAGTCCTTTTTTGATATGAAAGAGAGAAAATACGCTAATATTGACTTTTGTATCAATATATGTATAAGAGTTTTTGAAATATACGCCTTACTTTTATCATAGGTTGCACAATGAAGGAAGAAAAACTCAAGACATACGCACCTGAGGTACAAGAAAAATTTTTTGAGAGGCAGATTACCTGTCCATACCAAAAGGGAAAAATCCAACTCCAAAAGATTACTCGCTGGTGAAAAGAAAAAATCATCGCTGCCATCGACGCACTACAAGGAAAGGACTTTAGTGGCTTGACCTATGACGAGCTATTGAAGCAAAATAATGAAGAAAAAAGCATGGAATATCAGCTCTCCCATGATGCTATAGCATTGCGGATTGAGCATGCATACGCATATTATGAACCACACATACCTACAGAGCTTACCTACGATGATCTGTGTAAAATTACTCAACTCACCTACGACGAGGCTATGAATGTATTGCCAGAAGTAGTTGTAGGTGCCAATGTGCATATACGAAAACAATTTCCTGAGGTGTATGAACAGGGAACTGCATATGGGATATTGAAAAAGAAATTAGCAAAAGACTGATGTAGGCAAGCAGGGCAATGAAAACCCGATAATGCCTTTGAACAGCTGACTGATCCACTGATTATGTCGCAACTAGTAGTACAAACAATGCCGTATATTCTGTACCTCACTAACCAGCTTGAGGAAGGTAATACCTTTCCATTGAAGGAAGCAAAAGCACCTCAATCTCGGTACTTTCTTGCAAATTTGTGAATACATTTGATGCGACTGGTAAGGGGTAAATTACCTGGAGGAGGATATTATCCCGAATGCCCCGAAGGTGAATTTTATGATGATACAAGAGTACATTGAATATCAGCAGAAGCTGCAGTGCATCTTGAAAGTATAATGAAGGAGATCTCTAATGAGTCGTTTAATCTTAGAGCATATGCGAAAATAAGATGATGATTGCCACGTAATATAGCGATGCCTGATGAAGCTATCTATGGATGTCCCGTCAAAGATTCATTTACCAAATTTTTTCGTATCACGGTAGCAGCACTATATCATGCAAGTAGAGAGAGCAAGTAGCATCTTTTCGAAATAAGCTTGACTTTTGGTCAAAAAAGAATACTCTCATACCAACAAAAAACGAAGTATATGAAGCATAAATCTTTTGGAGCTTGGGTGCTCAAAATGGTCACTAATTTGGTGATGGCGATCTTGTTGTTGGTGTTGCGCATCTTGCGTTCGCCATTGACCCTATGGGAAGAATTGAGTGATGAGGATGGTCCATTTCGTGCCCCTGCCCAGCGTAGAGTCGCGCGGGAGGACTTCAATTCTCCAGAAGAGTTTATTGCCTTCCTCAAAGCGAAGGTCAAGGAAGTGTGGAACCTGCGTGTGGGGAGAATTCTCTTCGCACTCTGGCAAACGGTATTACGTATCCTCAAAAGCCCTGCAGATAGTTTGGATGATTTCTATGACAACATAGAAGATCCCAACTATGATCCTACCAACTTGCGTACGTTGTCCAAAAACTTCTTTGCAAAAGCGCGTGGAGTTTTGGCAAAAAAAACGCTAGTTGGGCGAGTAGCTTACCGTATCCGTCATAGGAAGGCGATTCAGCCACTTGCTAGTGAACAAGACACAGAGGATGTGGATGACCAAACTGAGGTTACCTTTCACCCTGAAAATCTCTCCCATCCCTGATGGTGAAGAGAAAAAGATCTATGCAGTCGGTACATTACCGGCTGTTTTTTTTAAGCTGAAAATTGCTTACATTTTTTTCTACACTGTCAAATAGAAGCGTCGATTCAGGTGGGATTTTTTTGCAAAAAAGAGGGGAGTGGGGTAGTATAAAGATAACCAAATTTTAAACACAAACCAAAACTCCCATGACAGAAGAACACGCAGAACATGATGCACACTTTTTGACTAATTTCTTGGTAGATCTCTGGGGACAGAGATTGGCATATAGTCTTGAGGATGATCTGATGCATCTTTCGTTGTTGGATATTCCTGATCATCCCCTTTTGCATGAAGCGTTGTTCAATATGTGCAGAGCAAAAATTTGCTAGTCTAATTTCTTCCGTAGGTGACTTTGGTATTCATAAATCCCCCTGTCACTCACTTCGTTCGTGCCTTCCCCACCCCTTTCTCAAAGGGGGGAATATAAAAAAACACCCTAGTTGGGTGTTTTTTTGGTCTCTGCTCTCGACTATTTGGTACTCATAAATTCATCTATACCTGTGCCATTCATAGAGATTTTGATTGTGGTGAATTGAGGAAATTGTGAAACCACCTTTTTGAGTTGTTCTGAGACCCTAGGAGCATCACATGCTCCTCACAACATCAATGTTCCATTGAAGGCAACATGTGCACCTGTAGCAGTGGTAGTGAGAGATTGTAGTGTCATACCAGTTGGAGGAAGCGCAGTTTCAAGTGTTCATTTGTTGGTCTGTGCAAGCAACTGTGTATACATCCAACTGAGGAGACCTTGCCAGTTAGTAATTGCTCCTGGGACAGCAACGGGTACGGTTACCAAACTATCATTGCAGCCGATCAGCATACCAGAGACACCTCCATCATCATACATGACATAAGGAAGTTCAACAGTAGTAGGCAAAGGAATCATGGGTGGGGGAGGTGGTGCAATTTGATCAGTCGTAGCAGGGGTAGCGCGAGGAGTAGCTTTTTGTCCCCATAGCTGACATCCACTAAGTACTAATAGGCTCATACCTATGAGACCTAAACGAATATATTGCATTGGAAATATAAAAAATAAAGCGTTTGACCTACTATAACTTTTTTGATGCAAGATGCAAGTGTGTGTCTTTCCACTTGTTTTTGATTTTAAAACATCTATATTTCACCAGTACCTAAGGTTATGTAATCCAATTTTATTTTTTCTCTT
>JAYREU010000016.1:0-4521 GCA_041908765.1 Candidatus Absconditabacterales bacterium | reverse complement strand
TCCTACAATCAATCTCACGCCTGGTGTATTTCTGATCACATACCAAATTTTCTCGTTCATTTTGGATTTTACGAAAACATATCCAGGATACATCTTCCTGACTTTGACGGCTTTTTTGCCATTTTTGTAGTAGACTTCGTTGACGGTGGGGTTGAGATAATCAACAATCTCGTGCTCGAGATGCTGTTTGCTCACTCTCTCAGAGAGGTTCTCAACTACCAGAGCCTCTTGTCCTGAAACCACGCTCAAAACATACCATCTGTATTGGTTATCCTCAATTTGTTTTTTGATATCTTGTGCTGGGTTCATATCTTGGAAACTCATACTTATTGCATCATGGTGTAAAACTCTCTATACAATGCACCAAAAAATCCATCCAATATCGCAAAAATAATAGCAGAAACAATAACTGCTACGAAAATAGATATCGTGACCTGCACAATCTCTTTGCCAGTAGGCTTTTTGACTTTCTTGAGGGTATCAAGGCTGTCATAAAAAAACGTAAACATCGGCTATACCAAAAAAACGTAAAAAGATGTGCCTACCGTATAGAATTACCGTGAAATTGCAAGGAAAAAGGGGCTAATTTTTGACAAAAGTTCATTTTCTAGGTATAATAGACTATGTTAGTAGTTTATTTGTATAATTTATTTGCATCATGGAAACGCCCACCACACCTGAGGCTACTCCCCCAGAGAAAGAAATACACAAAGAAGATGAAACATATGAGTGTAAAACGCTCGAAGAATATAATGAGAAAAGCGCGCTCTACAAAGAGACCATACAAATCAATGCTCTTAACCAGAGGGAAATATACGAGTCCTCGCTTGTCTTTCTAGCATCGAAAATGGAACCATCGAGAGTACGTACATTAGACAATATGCTTGCCAGTAAAAAAATATATCGTTGTGAAGGCATGAGGAAAAGCAGATTTGACCTACCCAAGAGTACAAGTGAAAGACTACGCAAGGAGGTTCAATTAGGAATACTCAAAAAAGTGGACACACTACAACATACTTTCATGTTTCTTCCTACACAATTTGATGATGCGTTTCCACCTGGTAGTCTCATTGTATCTAGCTGAAAAGGGTTAGCAGAATTCCCAATCATGTCTGTGGCAAGTGGGCAAAAAAATAATCTTTATCCAAAAAATGTGATTGAAAAGGGGTATGTAAATACCAAAATATTTCTTGCATATATGCATGAATATAATCTCACCAAACATATGACCTACGATCTCCCACCAAGGCCACTTCCGCCAAGCTCACTAGATGCAAAGACGCAAGCATCACTCAAGACTAGACTTGCTACTGATCTCCTCAAAGCGGAGTTGGCAGATCCTCAAATATTTTCACTAGCCCGTGTATATCAAGCAACCAAAAGCGTGCTCACCACACTAGATGGAAAAGAAAAGGAATTTATGATTGGAGATGAAAAAGTTGATCGTCCTAGCTTCAAACTTTATGAAAAATACAAAAAAGATTGGATGATTCCGCAGTGAGAGACCAATCAACTCCAAGCAAAACCCGGCACACCACAGAACTATCAAAACCTCTCTCGGTCCTATTTCAAGAACAATATCCTCAATAAAGACCCTACCTATACTACATGAAAATAAAGGCTAATTTTTGACAAAAGGTCATTTTCTAGGTATAATAGACTATGATGGTAATTATTACCCTCACCCCATCCCTCTCCCGACCGCTCGTTTCACTCGCTAGGAGAGGGGGAGAATCCAGAGACATTCGCTTCTGGAGTCTGATTTCTAGATTCTAAAGTCTTAAATCTTATTTCTTAACTCTCAATTCTTGTTATGACCCAAAAAGACCTTCTCATTACCCTTCTTGAAAAACTTGGTGAAGACTGGTTGCCAGCTCAGGGGTTATTGGTATTGGTTAAAGGACAAGATATACAACCAGCACAAATCGAAGCGCTGACGCAAATCATCCTCCACGCCCTAGACGACACAACGAACGAAACCTTGAGAGCTAAACTCTCCCAAACCGCTGACTATCTCCGCCAACTTCATGACCTAGAAACGACAGACAAGGCAAAAGAAGCTGAAGAGTTAGCGAGATTGGAAGAAGCAATTATGAAATTATAAAGTTTTACCCTATTATGTACTCATATGGCAGACAATGTAGAAAGCACCCCTACCCCAGCAGAGACATGAGATCCTCAAAAAAATATTGAGGGACTGAGTAAGGATGGAAAAATAAATGCGGCAGACCTCAAAGCCAAGCTTGAAGCAAGTGACCAAAGATCACTTGTGCGAAACGCCAAGGAGGGACTTAAAACATACATGAATAGTAATGAGAAAAATAAACAAGAATTCGTCACCATGTGTGAAGATATGTTACTAAAAAATAGTGTTAAAACTGACACAGACTTCGCTGAAAAACTCACCTCGACAGATCGAGCAACAGCAAAAAAACAAGAAACCTTTACTCCTCAAGAAAGAGCATACATTGGTATTGCATGACTCTATCTCACCATCAAATGAGTTGAAAAATGAGATGATTATGCAACAGTAAAAAACTTCTTAACCAATAAAACTGTGACAGATGGGCAGTGAAAAGACTTGCAACTTAATACGATAGTTGCTCCAAAAACACCAGTCACTGAAGTCGTACTCGACGGCAAAGCTGATGATGCTAGTAAAAACGCCACTGTTGAAACTTGATCTACACTCGAGACAAAGGTTCCAGGAAATACTTCTAATGAGAAAACGGAACAAACATCTTGAACTTGAGGTACTAGCAACAAACCAGCAGAGATACAAAAAGATGTAAAAGAACCTATACAAAACACAGACAATAATACTGCTACTCCTAAAACTGAAGCCACTTCTTGATGAAATGCTACTGAAGAAATAAAAACTAATCTCGAATCATTAGACACCCCCGCTGATACGATCAAAATGAGTACAGATTTTGAGAAAAATTCAAAAGAACTGCAAAAGACGCTCCAAAGCTCCACAGACCTCTACAAAAATGAGGCTTTCTCTACGCTCATGCAGGAATATCATGCCAACATGAATCAATCCTTAGAAAATGCACTCAAAAAAACGTTTGCACCAATGATTGAGATGATGCAAAAGAAGGAGAAAGAAGCTGAAGATCTCCAATTTGAAGAACTTTTAAGACCTAATGCACCTAAAAAGGATAAACCACCAAAATCCCCTGAAGAAATCGCGAAAGAAGTAGCAGGAAAGCAACAAGAGACTGACTTTGTTGCTATATGAAACGCCTTGAGTACTGAACCACTCAAATTTGACACATTGATGACTGATGGCAAACTGAACAGTGCTTGAGAACTGTTTCGCAACATGCGACATACAGGTCTTGAAGTATTTATCAACTCAACAAATGATCACGTAACAAATCTCAAAACAAATCTCACTACCATAGCACCAATAGAGGGAAGTTCAGAAAGAAAAAATCTCAATACACTCATCGCTCACTTCGACACTATGGCCATGCAAGCTCGTGATCTTTTAACAGATCTAGGGAGTAATGTTAATGAGAAAAATAATCAAAATCCCGCAGAACCGAAATTCATACAACTATTGAACTACATCCAGAATAACCCAAGTACAGGAATGCTCAATCCTTTGCAGAAGAACGAAGCACCGTCAACTCCAAGACAAGTAACAGACACCATTAGCATAAACCGTGAAACAAACGATATTCAACGTGTTAACGAATGACTCTACTCAACCTTCGGTCTCCCCAACACCCTCAAAAACGGGAAGTTGGATGACATACGTACCTCATTGAACCAATTTAAAAACAATGCCATAGCCCATGAGATCAATGGGGAGATTATCTATTTCAACAAAGACCAACTTGATAAGCAATGATTGTTGTGAGATACGGGTGAGATAAAAGATGAGAGTGATCAACTCCTGCTCGATGCAAAAGCCTCTGGCAAAGTCGGTGCGTGGTCGGTCTCAGAACTCGTGAAAGATGCACACGATAACAAAAACAGCATATTCTTCCCCAATGAGGACGGCAAAGATATCAGAGAACTGTGAGATGACAAACAACAAAAGCGACTCGAACAGCTTGCTGAGAAACCAGACACCGAGATGTCTGAGAAGCGAGAAGAAAAAACATTTGCAGAGCAAGACCTCGCAAGCAAACTTGATAAAAAGGCTAGTCTCAGCGAAAGCAGACTGATCCTCACGGACATTTTGAAGCAACCTGGACTCAAACGGACAGCTCTTGGCATGGAAAAACCAGAACAGCAACTCCTCAATACGCAAGACTTCCTCAAACTCACCATAGGTAATGAAACTCGTTACATCAGTACCAATGACTATCTCGATCTCACGCAAGACTCGCGTGAATTGAGCAAAAGAGAAAAAAATAATATCGATGATAACCAAGCTAAAGAAGCTGAAAAAACGCGTATCAACTATAGCAGTCTAGCGGAACAAAAATACAATATAACTGCATTTCCTGAGGACTGGAAGGTAGATACGCAAGGCTCCAAACTGACGTTTGCCAACAAAGAAAC
>JAYREU010000015.1:0-8555 GCA_041908765.1 Candidatus Absconditabacterales bacterium | reverse complement strand
TTCATTGTGCATTCTGTCTAAGGACTATCTTCCCCTTAGTGTTTTTCTCTTACGCTCTTGCTTCGGGTGATCGTTGGTCGAACATCAACGTTTCTTGAAGATCGACTTGTAACCTAGTCTCAGTAAGCTCCTCCACAATCCTCTCATAGGTCTTGCCCAAGAGCTCTTTTTCTTCTAGATCCAAAATTGTTTTGAGGCCACCCACCGGCGCACCAAACGCCCATCGCAGTTTGTACTTATCATAGAGATCATCAAACACTAGTTGGATAAGTTCAATGTCTTTGCCCTTTGCTCATTTCATTTTTGCGAGTTGTTCGCGCTTCTTGCTGAGAATCTCGGGAGATCTGTTCGTAGTCAGTTGCAACTCTTTCTCTACATGTACTCAGGTTCTTTTATTTTTAATCTGCAAAACTAAATCAACCTTGTTGATAATATCCTCTCACGAACTTGCCCTGATAACTTTGATATCATACTCTTGGGAAAGTTGCGCAAAATGTCTAAACATCCACTCAACTACTTTTTCGGCAAAGTGACCTATACTTACTTTATTATTCTCACCATCCACATAAAATGGGGGATCTTCGTAATTCGGTAAACCATACATAATTTGTTCTTGCCTATCTCTGAGTTCCTCCAAGTTCGTATAGGTTGTTGCACGTTTGAGTGCTCTACTGAAGTGTGGGAAATGTGCACTGATTGCCTTGAGTTGCAGATCATCTACGAGAGGAATATATCTTTTGTTATCAAACGTAATGACATCATTGATGAGATCATTGAGCGAGAAAAAATTTTTATTTCCTTGTGTGTCTTGCTCATAAAAGCAAGGAATTGCATCCTTGGGATCTCAAGCGCGTATATGCTTGTGAAAAAGTTGTTCATCGAAAAGAATATCCTTTTGTGCCACGAGCTGTTCTTGTTTGAGAAATTCTTTGGCTTTGTTGTTGAGATTGATCCAAGATTGCATTTCATTTTTCTCTTGGGGAGATAGTCTTGGTGATTGCACACGCTGTTGTAAGTCTTCAATTGCATAATACATATATTTCCCAAGTAATTCTTTAGCTTTCCCAAATTGCTGCAGATACTTTTTGTATTTCCGATTATTGGTTGGTTGCTGTTGTAAGGTCAAAACAGCGCTCAAATCCTGCTTCATCGTACCTATAAGTACTTCTTTTTGCTTTTGCAGTGCTTGTACTTGTTCTTTGTGGACTTGCGGTGCATCTGAAGAAAGATACGCGCTGATAGCACTCGTATCTATTGCTTGTGTGTATACATCTTTGGTAAACTTTTTTTCTGTTGGACCCATGCCTGCAGTGGCAAATAAAGCCTACTACAAGTATATCCCTCCAGCCTCTTGTTGTCAAATTTCTCGTATTCCTATTTCTCTGCTAACTCCTTCCACAACTTCTCTTCGCGCGCAGACAATTTTTTGGGAATGGCGATTTTGGGGATGACGATGAGGTCACCTCTCGACTTGAGGAGGCCTTTTTCACCGAAACCTTTGCCGTTGACACGGATATATTCGCCTACTTGGAGTCATTTGGGAATCTTGACCTTGAGCTCTCCGTCGGGATGCGGGACCATCACTTCCCCTCCAAGCACCGCTTGATAGAGGCTAATAGGTGCATCTACGAGGAGATTCTCTCCATCTCTTTTCCGTTTATCTGAAGCTTTGATAGCAATTTTGATATATAAGTCACCACTTGGTCAGCCAAGTCTCCCTGCATGTCCCATACCTGGGTATCTCAAACTAACACCTGATTGAATCCCTGCCGGGACATTGACCGTGAGTTTTTGTTCGGTCGATTCGAGTCATCCATTGGTAAGTTTTTTGCCATCTTTGAAATATTCTACTCCTGCTCCACCACAGCTACTACAGGGAGCTTGCGTTTGCATCACGCCAAAGGGTGTACGTACCTGCTGCATGACTGCTCCACGTCCATCACAAGTTGGACAAGATTTTTTCTCAGCATCCTGCATCTCTACAAATCTTTTGTAGGTGATCTCTTTGCTGAAACCATGAAAGGCGTCTTCGAATGACATCAAGAGTTGAATAGCGATATCTTCACCTTGCTGAGGACCTCCTCTTCTCCCACCACCAAATCATCCTCCAAAGAAGCCATCGAGCAAATCCCCGAAATCTACACTACCTCCTCCGAAACCTCCTCCACCAAAAGCATCTCAAAATCAGCCACCGAAGCCTCACTTGCGATAGGCATCATATTGTTGTCTTTTCTGAGCGTCATTGAGGACGGTATGTGCTTCATTAATCTCCTTAAATTTTTCTTCCGCAGTTTTGTCGCCCTTGTTTCTATCAGGGTGGTATTGCATCGCCAACTTGCGATATGCTTTTTTGATATCATCTTGTGTTGCTTCCTCGGTCAAGCCAAGTACCGCATAGTAATCTTTCTGAGGATCAAATTCTCCGTTCATATATTTTTTGGTGTAAATAAAAGTAGCACCAAGATTATACAGATGCTACATTATTTTGCAAACTATAAATGTATTTTTTTGAGATGTGCCTATTTGAGTAAGGCAAGTAAGTCAGCCTCTGATATCTTCTTGGGGTCCATATCTTTGGGTCGTGATTTCTTTTTTCTGCCAGAGAGTAAGACGGCTCCTCGTCTGCTTTTGACAAGTTTGATATGTTTTTTCTTGATAGTCCATTCGTAGAGTAATTTTTCTTTGTCTTTGATTTGTTTGGCTTGAATCAGTTCAACCGCTCTCTCGATACCAATATTTTCCATAGTATCAGGCTCTTTGAGTGAGGCAAACGTCGTTCACCACTGCACATAAGGACCAAATCTTCATGTATTTACCTTGACGGGAGCTCATGCTCGTTCGCCAATTACTTTGGGGAACTTGAACAGTTCGAGCGCATCAGCTAATTGGATATGCTCGAGACGATTCTCTCCTCTCAAGGCAGCAAATTTCTTGTCTGGATCATCGCTCTCTCCTATTTGTACCATAGGGCCGAATTTCCCCAGTCTGACTTTGACCACCTTGCCACTTACCGGATCTGTGCCGATAATTCTCTCTCCATGAGCTCTTTCAGCGTTTTCCATTACTTCATCTACGGTCACATGGAATGGTGTATAGAAATCTTCTATCATACGCTGCCATCTCAGTTTGCCTGTAGCGATGATGTCAAACTGTGCCTCTACGTTGGCAGTGAATTGATAGTCCATAATATTTGAGAAATTCGTGTGCAAGAAGTCCGTCACGAGCATACCGATATCAGTAGGCACGAGCCTATTTTTGTAGGCACCCACCGCTTTATTTTTGGACTTCCAAGCAACCTTACTCGCACGTAACGTACCGATTGCGAAGGGTTGTGGGGTCCCTAGTGAAGAATTCTTTTCGACATAGCCTCTTTGTTGGATCGTATTGATCGTCGGAGCATACGTAGACGGACGGCCGATACCGAGGTCCTCTAGTTTCTTGACCAAGGCAGCTTCAGAATATCTTGCAGGAGGATTGGACAACTGCTCTTGTGCGGTCATTTCATCAAGTGCAAGTACGGTTCATTTTTTGAGTACTGGTAGGGGCTGTGCATCTTCTTCATCTGCCACACCTCGTACACGCAAAAATCCGTCGAAGGTAATTACTTCGCCGTTAGCTACAAATTGATATGCTTTGTTTCCACTATCTATAACAATCTCTGTCTTTTCTATCGCTGCAGGAGCCATTTGACTCGCTATAGCTCTTTTCCAGATCAGTTGATACAGTTTTTTTTGTTGATCATCTGCGCCCGCATGCAAGACACCAAAATTCGTTGGTCTAATTGCTTCATGTGCTTCTTGTGCAGATTTATTTTTGGTTTGGAAGTTTCTTGTGTGGAGATATTGTTTGCCAAAGGCCTTGGTAATATAGCTTGCCATCCCACCTATTGCTTGTTTGGAAAGATTGACGCTATCGGTTCTCATATAGGTGATATGTCCTGCTTCGTACAAACGTTGCGCCAGTTGCATCGTGGTAGCTACCGAGTAACCAATTTTTCTGCTGGCTTCTTGTTGGAGGGTCGAGGTAGTAAACGGCGCAGAAGGAGATCTCGTGCCCGGTTTTTGGGTGAAAGAAGCCACCGTGTAGGTAGCATCTTTTGCAAAAGTAAATAACTTGTCAGCTGCCTCACGTCCTTTGAGATCAGCAGTCATAGTGGCTATGAAGCTATGTTTGCCACTGAGGAACTGTGCTTGTATTCTGAAAAAGCGCTCTCCTGTAAACTGTTGAATTTCACGTTCACGCTCTACCAATACTCTCACCGCTACAGATTGTACTCTACCGGCAGAGAGAGACGGCTTCACCTTTCTCCACAAAATAGGACTCAATTCAAAACCAACCAAACGATCGAGTACTCTCCTCGCCTGCTGTGCATCGACGAGGTCTTGATCAAGTTTCCTCGGGTGAGCAAGTGCGTGCTCTATCGCTTCTTGGGTGATTTCGTGAAAAACAATTCTCGGTGTTTTTTTGGTGTCCAAGTCTAACGCTTGGCATATATGTCGTGCGATTGCTTCTCACTCGCGGTCCTCATCAGTCGCCAGTCGTACTTTGCTAGCGGTCTTTGCAAGTTTCTTGAGTCCTGAGATGATCACTTTTTTGTTGGCTGCTATTTCGTAGGTTGGCGCAAAATTCTTGGCAATATCGATGCCAATTTTCTGTTTGGGGAGATCTGCTACATGACCCATGCTTGCAACTACCTCATATCACTTCCCCAAAAATCTTTTGATCGTCTGTGCTTTGGCAGGAGACTCGACAATAATCAACTGTCCGCCCTGTGCGTCCGTTGGCATAGTGAACGAAGCTTTCCCACCCTTGAATGACTTCTGAGTCGAAGTTTTCGTTTTGCTGGATGTTTTCTTCACCGTCTTGGTGGAAGTTGATTTGGGTGAAGATGATTTTTTGGTAACCGTCAGTTTGACTGTTGGAGTTTTCTTGGGTTGTATAGGTTTCTTTTTTATATGAGATGTTTTAGCAGGCATGGGAAAATGTTAGATACAAAGTAATTGTTATGCCACTATAGACAATGAGGTAAAAAAATCAATCTAAGAAAACTACTCTATGATTTTACCATCTCGTATTTGGTGTTCTGGATTCTGGAGTCTAGAGTCTCAATGCCAAGGACGAGATCCTTCGCCTCGCTTCGCTCGTGCTCAGGATGACATTTTATCCACCTTTCTACCCAGTTACTACTTCATCCAATATCACGTCATGTGATTCAGTAGGAAGATCATCCACAATTTGGCAAGCAAATCAGACACCGACGGTGACAACATTTGGATGCTCTGCAAGCCATCTATCATACCAGCCACTACCTCTTCCTAGTCTTGCTCCGGACAACGTAAAAGCTCTGCCAGGGACGATAAGGAGATCGAGATCGTCGGTCAACAAGGGCTCGTCGTCCTGCGGACGCCATCGCTCTCCTTGCTTTATACACTTCGTATGCATGGTGTACGCAATGAAACAAGGTGCACCCTGTGCGTCCACACTCGGAAGATACAATTGTTTACCACTATGTCGCAACGACTGATATCGTTCACGCAGATCTGGCTCATCAGCAAGTGGCAAAAAAATACCTATGTGTGTAGGTTGATATTCTATGAGCAATTGATTGAGCTGAGAGAGTATGGCAGACAAAGCTTCCTCACGATCATCTGGAGAAAGCTGTACGACACGTTCATATATCTCATTCCTGATAGATTGTTTTTCCATACGTTCACTCTATTTTTCTGACAAAAAAAAACAAGAGCTGAGGCACTCATGGCACACTCAGCTCTTGTTGCAAAGGGACTAGCCTTGTATTATTTTACGTATGCACTAACCGCAGCATCGAATGAGGTTGCAGGAACCGCACCAGATACTTTTTGGAATTCACCTGTATCGTTGTTCATGACGATGTTACCAGGAGTTCCTGATACACCAAGTTTTTGACCGAATTGCATATTTGCAGCAACCTTGCTAGCAAACTCACCTCCATCAATACATGTTTCAACTGCAGCAGCGTCTACACCTTTGATAGTAGCAGTTACTTTTTTGATCGCTTCTCTTGTAGGTTTCTCTTCATTATATAGTGCCTTCTTGAATGCGTAGTAAGCTTCAGCACCTCCCTGTTTACCCACACACTCTGCAGCTTCACCAGCTTTTTGAGCTAATGGATGGAAACCAAGAGGGAAATGAGCGAAGATCATGTTCACTTTACCTTCGTATGTCTTGAGGACGGTATCCAAGGTACCATTGTTTGCATGTCTCTTGCAGAAAGGACATTCGAAATCAGAGAATTCGATGATAGTGACTTTTGCATCCTTGGGACCCAAAACGTATGCTGTTTTGTAGAATGCTTCAAGTTCAGCTTTGTCGATCTTGGAAGCAGCAGCAGGTTGTGGCGCAGCAGCAGCAGCAGGAGCAGCGGCAGCAGGAGCAGCAGTTTTGGGGAAATCAAATTCCTTGAGTGCAGAAGTAACCGCAGATTTGATCTGATCACTTGAGACGCCTCCGAAGTTACCTGTAAGTCCCAATAATAAAATAACTACCAACAACACAATTTGCACAATGCCCAACGTGTCCGCATTGCTTGCTTTTGGTGTGTGTGTAGAATGTGTTTGCGCATGTTCTGTCATACTCGTTGCACAAAAAAAGAATAAAAAAACAAAAAATTATCTGCGCTACTCTACCGATTTATCGTCTAAAAATCAAGTGTTTACGTATGTTTTTGTTTGACAAAGGATAATAGTATATAATGATAGTAATTTAAGATTGCTTTAAGAGAGACTCTGTTTTGCATCAATCAAAAAAATGATATTTTTTTGAAGATTCAAATAAGATGTAAATAAAAAAATTACCCCCTAGGAAATTCCTAGGGAGTACACATTTCTTCATGGTAATTAGACAGCAGTGTGTCCATGGATGTACTGCCATTGCGTAGGGTCTTCACGCCATTCACGGAGCATACTAATCTCTATAGGCGAAAACTTTTGTTGTTGTTCAGCATAGTTGATTACGTCAGCATAGGTCACTAATGGCAACAACGTACACGGTTGCTTGAGTTTAGCGCCATCCTTGTTGTAAGGACGACTTCCGGCAAACACTTCACTCGCCTCATCCAATCCATAGCTAAAGATACAAAGGCAGTAGTCTACTACACCACCCATATCTCGCACCGCCTGTACCGCATCTGCACTACTGCCACCGAAGGAAACAAGATCCTCGATCACCAAGACCCTCTCTCCTTGAAACCCACAATCAGTAATACCCTCGATACGGTTCTTCATGCCGTGCGCTTTTGGTTTATCCCGTACATACCCTGTTTTCTTTTCCTTGAGATAACCAAAGAGCGTACTTGGCGGAATCCCTGCGGTAGCTACTCCTGCCACAAAGTCGAAAGAGATCTCTTGTTGTGCAGTTAGTAACTTGAATCCTTTCATGATTAAGGTTTTCCCACCCGGGTCACCAAACAATAAACGATTGTCATTGTAGATAGGCATGAGATTTCCTGATGCCCATTGGAAAGGGACTCTTGGATTCAACTTGATTGCTCCAAGAGCAAACATACGCTCAATAATTTCGCGTTTAACAAATGAGACCATGTCTTGCATAAGATTTTGTTTTTAATTTGTTTACAAGAAAAAAGTAATACAAATATTAGTATGTATTACAAGTCAAGATATTTGTGTTTTTTATGTAGTCAGCTCAGGAGACTGCTCTTCTTTGAGTAACAGCCAATGAATGAGGGCCAACAGAGAGTTATCTTTTTGTTGGTTTATTTTCCTCAATCATCGTCTCGATTGGAGGACGATCTCTCTTCTTTTGTTGTCACGGTGTCACTTGTCATTGAATGAACGTAACTGTGCAAGTATACCTTTTCACTCAACAGTCGGTGAGATAATGAATTCTCTAGGAGTTGGTAAGGGTTTCGATTGTATAACTCAAGCGACCGCTCTCGCAGGCTTGTGCGCAGAGCTCGTGCGCGCTTGTTTGGACCAGAGCAATGCACCATTGACGAAAATTGCCTCGTCACTAAAATGCTGTTGGAGGGTAGCAATATCTCATGCTGCTGTAGCTGTTTGTTCTCACGCTGCACTGACGCCTTGTAGTCCAATAAAGAGGAAAACACTCAATGCACAGCTCAGTGTCACTGATCGCAAATAACGACTGTGGAGCTCTATCTGCGCCAAAACATGAGGGAAAAGAGAAGTAATTTGTGCACTACCGACAGTTCGACCAAACCTACCTCATGCTATGAGTTTGCGAGAAGTAGTGTGCAACCATTGCTTACTGTATTGTATTTTCTCATGTAGTTTCCATGTCCATGTTTCATACTTTTCTGCTCAAGGATACCCGGCTATCATTATATTTTTCAAAACAAAACAAAAATACATTAATTTCACCACACATACAACTACGTACTATTTAGTTTGCTCCCGTTTTGGGAAGCATAATTGGCAAGGCAAAGTTTCACTGATCAAATGCTCCTGCACCGAACCCTATGAGTACAGACTATATGCATCTGTGTATCCACTACCATAGGCAATTTTATACAAACTACAACCTAATTCATTTCATTT